>CAKQVC010000304.1 GCA_934277655.1 uncultured Clostridia bacterium | reverse complement strand
GGCATTTCCAAAGTGATATCCATTGTACCATTCCTTAACCTCTGTCAAATAGGAAGAAAGCCCGTAATCAGCAAGCAGATTTTTCACTTCATCATCTGTAAAACCAAACTGCTCGTCAAATCTGGCATCCAAAATAGAAAGCACCTTAAAATTGTTGAGCCCAGTAAATATGCTTTCTTTTGAGATACGCAGACAACCTGTCAAAACAGCGAATTGCAGAAAATCATTTGTTTTCAATGCCTGACCTAAAATCCCTCTCATGAGTTTCACCATTTCGTGGTAATAACCATTCTGAAAGGCTTTATCCAGAGGAACATCATACTCGTCTATCAGAATAATGACTTTTTGCTCATAATGTCTGTATAAAAGCTCTGATAACAAACGGAGACTGTCGGTTATATCCTCAGCCTTTCCCGACAAAAGCTGTTCGAATTGGGCGATTTCCTCTTTTACCAGTTTACCACTATCCTTAAGATAATAGTGCCTTCTGGCTTCTGTTTTTACAATTGTAGTAGTACGAACCACTGCTTCCTCAAAAGTCATTCCATCAACGCCCTTTAAGGAAATAAAAATAACCGGATACTTCCCCATATATTCCCGGCACAATTCTTTATTTTTCGAAATATATAATCCGTCAAACAACGCCGGATCGGTTCCAATCTCCAAACATGCGCCACTGGGCGCAGAACAAAGAGTTGCTTTGCAGTTTCCTATAAAGCAAAATCCGCTACACTATTATTTATAGTATAGCGGATTCCCTTATGAAATACAATCTTGCTGCCAGCAAAAGATCCCCGTTTACTCCACCTGCACCTGACACATTCTCATGGTAGTAAGTGCTGCCTCATGGCTTTCCGGTGTCACACCTGCACAGCAGGAAGCAATGACTTTCACTGGTACTTCCGGCAGATAAGCCTTGATCAAAAGTGCATTGGAAACTACACAGATATCCGTGCAAAGTCCGATCAGTGCCACCGTAATATCTTCTTTTTCTGCGATTTTTGCGATTTCTTCTGCAAGAATTTTCGAACCAAACGTTGGCTTATCAATCACGACTGCTTCTTTTAATGCTTCTTTTACCTTTGCATTGATTTCCCAGCCTTCTGTGCCTTTGACGCAGTGTACAACCGGAAGATTCTTTCCTTCCTGTGTCTCAAGATAATTTTCCGGATGCGTATCTCTTGTTGCAAAGATATCCTTTGTGTCATATTTTTTTATTTCTGCTACAACATTATCTACAATGGCAACTGCCTCTTTTGTTCCAAGAGAGCCATCAATAAAGTCTTTCTGCATATCTACTACAACCAATAAATTTCTCATTATGTAAACCTCCATTCTATATTTCAATTTTATTCTCTATTTTGTGATGTAACAATCGGACATTCTGCTCTACTTCTCAAGCGTAAAATACAATTTCTCATACCCCAATTGCTGGCACAGCTTCGTCAGATATGGCTGGTCAATCCTTGCCTGCTCTAAAATATCTTTCTGTGCAAACACTTCCTCTTTCGTGCCGTCTGCCAGTACTTTTCCATGTGCCATAACGATCACACGCTCAAAGCTCTCTGCCACAAAATCCATATCGTGCAAAATTGCGATCACCGTTTTTCCCTGCTTACTCAAATCTTTTATGATGTTCTTGATAATGGTTCTGCCTTTCCAGTCCTGCGCAATGGTCGGCTCATCCAAAATCAGCACTTTGGTATCCATGGCAAGAACAGATGCGATCGCAACCAGTTTCCGCTCTGACAATTCCAGATCATAAGGATTTTCATCTGCAAGCTGCTTTAATCCGACAAGTTCTAATGCCTGAAGTGCTTTTTCCTTTGCCTGCTCCTTGGTCATGCCTATATTCTGTGGTCCAAACATGACCTCGTCAATCACATGATATTTAAAAATCTGGTCATCCGGATTCTGAAATACATATCCAATCTCTCCGGCTAGCATGGCAACTGTCTTTTGTGCAATGTCATCTCCGCCATAATAAATATTTCCATTTATCGGCTTTAGCAGTCCTTTTAACAATTTTACAAGAGTTGTTTTTCCTGCGCCGTTCTGTCCGACAATGGCAGTCGGTCTGTCATCAATGATAAGGTTTACATCCTGCAACACCGGAACGTTTTCGAGGTATTGGAATTTCAGGTGCTCGATATTGAAAACATTTTTTCCACAATCCACTGTCCCTGACACATTTTTATCAACTATTTCACTCTGGATTTGTTCATTTTCTGCATTCTCTGGCTTACCAGACGTTTCTCCAGCACTTCCAGCTGCACACTTTCTGCGAGCAAACGCTTCTTCCACCGGGAACATCTCCTTCAACGCCAATGCCTCTCGCAGCGAAGCCGGATAACATCCATTCTCCTTTTTTACACCAAATTTCTGACAGATTCTCGTATAAGC
>CAKQVC010000303.1 GCA_934277655.1 uncultured Clostridia bacterium | reverse complement strand
GGACAGAAACGGTCCAATCATAGAATTTGGATTTTGTATAAGCTGCGGGATCGTTCCCTCCGCGATGACATGACCGCCTCCGGCATCGGCCACAGGTCCCATTTCAATGATCCAGTCGGATTCGGACAAAATCTGCGTATCGTGGTCAACCAGTACCACAGAGTTTCCGTCAGCGATCAGATCATGCATCACGGTGTTCAGACCATCAATGTTAGATGGGTGCAGACCGATGGATGGCTCGTCCAGTACATATAACACGCCTGTCGTGCGGTTCCTGACCGCTCGTGCCAGCTGCATTCTCTGTCGTTCTCCTGTGGAAAGAGTTGCCGCCGCGCGGTCAAGGGTTAGGTAGCCCAGTCCCAGATCCATCAGGCGTTTGGCATTATCCTGGAAAGATTCACAGATGCTTTCTGCCATCGGCCGCATTTCCTGTGGCAAAGATTCCGGCACACCGGCAACCCAGGTAACTAATTCTGCAAGCGTCATCTGGCAGGCTTCATCCAGGTGCAAGCCTCGCAGCATCGGTGCTCTGGCTGCTTCCGAAAGCCTGGAACCACCGCAGTCCGGACAGATTTCTTCTTTGAGAAACTTTTCCACCCGTTTCATTCCCTTTTCATCTTTTACCTTAGAAAGTGCATTTTCCACCGTATAAACGGCATTGAAATAAGTAAAATCCATTTCTCCTGCCGCGCCGTTGGTCTTATTTTGATAAACGATGTGTTTCTTGACCGCAGGCCCGTTGAATACGATATCCCGTTCTTTTTCTGTCAGCTGACAAAACGGCACATCGGTCCGCACGCCTATTTCTCTTGCGATGTCCTTCATCAGGGACCACATCAAGGTCTGCCATGGCCGGACCGCACCTTCATCAATGGAAAGAGATTCGTCAGGCACCAGACTTTCCCGGTCAACAGTGCGGATGATACCGGTACCGCTACAGGTCGGACAGGCTCCCTGACTGTTAAATGCAAGCATTTCTGCACTGGGAGGCTGTACTTTTTCGCCACATATTGGGCAGATGATTTCCTGCTCTGCAGCCACCTTCAGCGTCGGCGGCACATGATGGCCATTTGGGCAGCGATGGCTTGCCAGTCTGGAAAACATCAGTCTCAGGCTGTTCAAAAGCTCAGTTCCGGTTCCAAAGGTGCTGCGGATGCCCGGCACTGCCGGTCTCTGATGCAAGGCCAGTGCGGCAGGTACATACAGGATTTCATCCACCTGTGCCCTTGCCGCACCAGTCATTCTACGTCTTGTATAGGTCGATAGCGACTCCAGGTAGCGGCGGGACCCCTCTGCATAGAGCACCCCCAACGCCAGGGAAGATTTTCCCGAGCCAGATACACCTGCAATCCCTACGATCTGATTCAGCGGTACGTCAACGTTTATATTTTTTAAGTTGTGCACACGGGCACCCCTTACTTTGATCTGATTCATTGCTGTATCCCCCAATTTTTCTGTTTATTTTTCTGTTTGCGTGCAGGAAATTCCATATTTTAGATCCTCTTGAAAAGCATAGTCTGAAAAGCATATTTCAATGTTTTCTATTCCAAACTTTTCCATTAACATTTGCTACCTTTAGTATAGAGTATCGGACATATGTTCGTCAAGTCCTGGCTGTATCGTCTGCCCTGCTGTATGGCAAAAAGAAAAAAGCCCCCTTCCGTAGATTTGGGTTACTTACCTTGTCTACTTAAGAGGGACCATATCAAAGTATGATAAAAGGTTAAAACCGGCTATCTCTTTTTATAAAGCACCAGTTCCGGATTTTTTCCCTGTTCTTCATAGGTACAGATCAGAATAAAGTCCATATCCGCCAGAATACCGAAACAACGCTCGCCACCAAATTCGGATTCCAGCTGATTACCTAAATAGGTTTTCTGATCGTCTAGAAATTTTGCGCTTTTACCATTAGGAAGCATATATTCCAGATTTACGTATTGGCCTACCAGTGCATTCAACGTTTGCAGCTTAGGCATTCCTTCGACATGCAGCTCGTTGATTTCCTTGATGAGGGCCTGCTTAAATTGCTCAAATTGACCATGATCACTGAGCTGCTCGTATCGTTTCCAGTAATCCAGTGTCGGCAGCAGTTCTTTCATATAGGCACGTGCCTGTGTCTCGGAAAAGTTATCATCGACCATGTTTTTTACACAGACATCAATCAATTCGTCCATATCACTGTAGGTGTAAGTTCCATCCGCATAACACCATTTGCAATAGTCTTCGTTTAATGTACCATCGTTATTATGACTGATGATGGCATCATCCTCGAGCGGCATTCCGCAGCATTGACAGATCAGCTTCCGCGGCTCTCCCAATAACGTATTGATGGAAACATCAAATTCCTTTGATAATAGCTTTAATGTTTCCGTATTTGGGACAGTTTCTCCGTTTTCCCAACGTGATAC
>CAKQVC010000302.1 GCA_934277655.1 uncultured Clostridia bacterium | reverse complement strand
TAATGGCTGTGCATTCTGCGATAACCGCTGGAACCGGGATGCTGCATCTGACAGATAGGAAGGAGGACTTTGATGAAACAGGAAAGAATTTATAAAAGATATTTTCAAGAGAGAAAAGCTTTCGTCCTCATGGTCTGTCTTCTGATCCTGGCGGCAGCAACTGTCAGCGGAACGATCGCCTATCTGATCGAAGAGAGCGGGAGTGTAAATAATGATTTTACCTATGGTGAAGTATCCTGCCGGGTAACAGAAAAGTTTGATGGGAGAGTAAAAGAAAACGCAGCTATCCGGAATACAGGAAATACACCTGCATATATCCGTGCCAGGGTCAATGTTTCGTGGAAAGACGGCCAGGGCAGAGTTTACGGCGAGCCGGTCAGCACGAGTGCCTATACAATGCAGTTTAATACTGCAGACTGGATGGAAAAAGAAGGATTCTTTTATTGCAGGAAACCGATTGGTGCAGGAGAAACGACTCCTGTGCTGATCCAAAGATGTGCACTGACGCAGCAGGCAGAGGTCCCGGAGAGCGGCTACAGTCTTTCGGTGGAGATCCTGGCAGATGCCGTTCAGAGCAGTCCGTCTCATGCAGTCGCACAGGCGTGGGCGGTAACAGCAGGTGCAGATGGCATGCTGCAGGCGTCTTGATAAGGAGGGATGAACCATGAATAAAAAAAGAAAGGCGGCAGTGTCGCTGATTCTGGTAGCACTCCTCGTACTAAGTGCTGCGGGAACGGCATTTGCAATCGCACCGTCCATTACCTATAAAGGACAGCAGGAAGGCTTCTATCTGCAGCCAGGAAGTGAATACACCGCAACTGACTTATTCGATAATTTTAAGAACGTCATGCCGGGCGATACGCTGACAGAGCAGATCACGTTCCATAACGAAGCCAAAGACAGCAGCTTCATTAAACTGTACATGAAAGCACAGTCGCATGATTCTTCGCAAAATCCACTCAGCGAGAAGGTGGCAGCGGTTTCGGAGATATCTCAGGTCGAAAAGTTTCTCTCGACTCTGTCTATGAAAGTGTGGAACGGAACCGATAAAAGTCAGAAGCCGGTTTATGATGCTTCTCCTGATCAATTGGATGGACTGAAAGAAGATGTTTTTATGGGAAATATCCGGTCAGGAGAAACGGTCACTCTGACGGTAGAGCTTTCTGTACCTGCTGATCTTGGAAACGAATATGCAGATGGAATCGGCGAAGTTGACTGGATCTTTAAGGCAGAGGGATTTGATGAAAGCAAACTGACCGTGCGGAAGGTCTGGTCGGACGGCAATACCTCTCATGCGGATGAAAGTGTAATTGTTAACCTGCTCAGGGATGGCGAAGTCGTGAAAAGTCAGAAACTGAATGCAGAAAACGGATGGGCGTTTACCTTTGACCGGCTGACAGAAGGACACAAGTGGACGGTAGAAGAAGCGAAAGTCCCTTCTGGTTATACGGTCAGCTACCAGTACGGAGACAATGAAGTCACGATAACCAACTATCGAAACTGGAGTCCGGGTGTGACGAAAAGTGTCTCGGTAGAAAAAATATGGGTAAACAACGGCAATGTACAGCCGAAAAACACGCAGATCCAGCTTTATATGGGGAATGCACCTTATGGCAGTCCGGTTACGTTAAGTGATGCCAATGGGTGGAAATATGTGTGGAGCGGTCTAAACCGTTCCTACAGCTGGAGCGTACGTGAAGTCGGCATAGCCGAAGGCTATACACCATCTTATGCCGTTTATGGAGACAAGACCGTGATCACCAACACCTTTGACCAGAAGAAAGAAAGTTACAAGACACTTACAGTAGAAAAAATATGGAAAAACGATGATACAGGCAGCAGTCAGAAAAACCGGGCTGTCGGGACGGACGGAACTGATAAGAAAAATGCGGCCGCCGGCCGTCCGGATTTCGTCAAGGTCAATCTGCTGCGAGACGGTCGGATTTATGAAACCATCAAGCTTCGCGCAGAAAATCACTGGTCCTATCAGTGGAAGAACCTGGACGAAAAATATAGCTGGAGTGCAGCGGAAACGCAGATCCCTTCCGGCTATGACGTTTCCTATAAAGTCGGTAAAGATAAGATCACAATTATCAATACGAAAAAAGAAACTGCTAAAAAACCGATTTCCCTTACGGTTCATAAAAAATGGGAAGGAGGGCTTCCGGGAGCATCTCACAGGATGCAGCCAATCTGGATAATGCTGTATGACGGTGAATCCGAATATGCTTCTGTCAAGTTAGGCGAGTCCAATAACTGGAGCTACACCTGGAAAAACTTATCTGCAGACGGAAACTGGCAGATCATCGAAAAAAATGTACAGAAAGGCTATACGCCTTCTTACAAAGTAAAGGATGGAGTCGTTACCGTTACCAACACAGCTGATTTGATCCAGACAGGGCAGTTAAACTGGCCTGTCCCGATC
>CAKQVC010000301.1 GCA_934277655.1 uncultured Clostridia bacterium | reverse complement strand
GAGCATCTGACAGGAACGACGCAGACAGAAGGAGCGAAATAACATTCATGAACTTAGATCATTTAAACGATAAACAAAGGAAGGCAGCGGTCTGCATCAACGGACCGCTGCTGATTTTAGCAGGGGCAGGAAGTGGAAAGACAGCAACGATGACACACCGGATTGCTTACTTGGTTCAGCAGGGTGTCAGCCCTTACGAGATTCTGGCAGTGACCTTTACCAATAAGGCTGCCAAAGAAATGAGAGAAAGAGTGGAAAAGCTGGTTGGGGCGGTACCCGGCATGTGGATCCTTACTTTTCATGCCATGAGTCTGCGAATCCTGAGGGAACATCCAGAGGCGGCAGGATATGAGCGCAACTTTGTTGTTTATGATACGACGGATCAGAAAGCGCTGATAAAAAGCATCATGAAAGAGCAGAATATTGATACGAAGATTTATCCGCAGGCATACATTACTTCTGTCATCAGTAAGCAGAAAGAGCAGGATGTTAATCCAGAGCAGTTTCTGAGGCTTTCAGGAGATGGATACAAGACGAAGGTCATCTATGGAGTATATAAAGAATATCAGCGGCAGCTGATAAAAAACAATGCCATGGATTTTGACGATCTGCTTCTGAATGCATATCATGTGCTGAAAGATTATCCGAAACTTCGGGAGGAATACCAGAGACGTTTTCATTATATCATGGTAGATGAATATCAGGATACCAACCATATTCAGTATGAGATCATCCGGCTGATCGCAGAAGCAGAGCAGAATCTTTGTGTGGTCGGAGATGATGACCAGTGCATTTATCAGTGGCGCGGAGCCGATATCCGCAACATTCTGGATTTTGAGAAAGATTTTCCGCAGGCGAAAGTGATCAAGCTGGAACAGAATTACCGTTCCTATGGCAATATTTTGGCGGCGGCGCATTCTGTTATTAAAAATAATCGGGGCAGAAAACCGAAGAAACTCTGGACGGACAAGGAAGCAGGCGATAAGATCATATATAGGCGATGCGACAACGATAAAGAAGAAGCGTTTTATGTAGCACAGGAAATAGCTCTTTTAAAAGGAAAGAACAGAAGCTATGATGATTTTGCGATTTTATACAGAACCAATGCACAGTCCAGATTGTTTGAAGATGCCCTGAAGAAGAGAGGCATACCATACCAGATTTTGTCAGGATTCAGTTTTTATGAGCGAAAAGAAACGAAAGACATGATTTCCTATATGCGTCTTGTCGTAAATCCTCGGGATGATTTGGCATTGAAACGTGTGATCAATGAGCCGAAAAGAGGTATCGGGCCGACAACTTTGGCGAAACTGGAAGCTTTGGCGATGGTTCAGCAGATGTCATTATTTGAGCTTCTCACACAGGATGAGATCGTTTTTGGACTACCGAAAAAGGCACAGGCAGGAGTGAAAGCCATGGTTGATATCATTCTTCTCTGTCAGCAGGAAAAGGAAAATCTGCGGATTTCGGATATTTATGACAATCTGCTGGTAAAGACCGGCTATATGAAGGCTTTGGAGGCAGAACACACGCTGGAGGCAGAGAGCCGGATTGAAAACCTGATGGACTTTAAATCGTTTATATACGATTTTGAACAGGAGAAAGCAGGAAATCGCGAAAAAGCAACGCTAGAAGAATTTCTGGAGAAGGTTTCAACAGATGGAGATGCCGATAAAATGGAGACAGGAAACGGAAAGGTTACCTTGATGACGATGCACAGTGCCAAGGGATTGGAATTTCCGGTTGTATTTCTGCCGGGAATGGAAGACGGACTGTTTCCAAGCCACAGATCTCTGGATACAGAAGAAGGCATGGAGGAAGAACGGCGGCTTTGCTACGTGGGTATTACCCGTGCGAAAGAAAAGCTGATCCTTACCAGTGCGGAATACCGAGTTATGTACGGACATGGTGATTTTACCCGGGAATCAGAGTTTTTGAGGGAAATGGACAAGTCCCTTCTGGATCAGGCAGGAGATGCGGTTTATACACCAAATCCAAGGACGCAGAATCGTCTGGGCGTGGACACCGGAAGCCTGGATGGCTTCGCAAAATCTGCACTAAGGCCGTTTGTGGCAGATCCGCTGAAGTCGGCAGCAAGGCAGGTGCATCAAGCGGCAGCGGGCGCAGCCGATCAGGATTTTCAGATCGGTGATCAAGTTACCCATGGGAAATTCGGACACGGTATGGTAGTCGATGTTGACGAGAAAACAATTACGGTCATCTTCGATGATGCGGGACAAAAAAGAATGGCGAAGGGCATAGCACCTTTAACGAAAGTATAATAGAGAAAAGAAATATACGTCTTGATCTGTCTCTAACCTGGCTTATGCGGTACTGGGTTGGAGAGAAGAAGATAGTGATAAGGAAAACGAGAATGACAATTTCAAAAAAAGAAGAAAAAGAAGCACGGGATCAACAGGAACATAGAGGGCATACC
>CAKQVC010000300.1 GCA_934277655.1 uncultured Clostridia bacterium | reverse complement strand
GTTGATCCGATCCACTTCGCAGGAATCATGCTGTTAAACCTTGAAATCGGTATGATCACACCTCCGTTCGCTGCAAATCTGTTCGTAGGCTGCAGAGTCGGAAACTTGACAATGGATAAGGTATTGCCGCATATGATACCGTTCCTGATAGCCTGCGTCATAGTATTGTTGATTACAACTTACGTTCCGGCCGTAGCTACATTCCTTCCTAACCTGGTATCCTAATTTGCGATCCGGTTCTGTTCCGGTAGGAGTGAAGGACAGCGGACAAGTTATAACGACATATTAGATTGTAAAAGGAAGAAAAACAAAGTATTGCAATTTAATGTAAAAAAGATTATAATATGCTTAGAGAAAACAAACCATTCTTTTCTTGAGAATGGTTTTGTTTCGGTATTTCTTATGCAAAAATGAATAATTGATCCACGAAAAGATTGTTTTAATTATGCAAAAATGCAAGAAATGTGCCAACGTATCGAAATTGCGGCTGGCATTGAAAAACCAAGGGATGAAGCATCCCACAAGTATGCTGAAAAGAATGGAGAACAGAGGACAGGTAACGGGTAAGAATCAGTGACAGAAAACACGCAAGGAGGCTGGAAAGTTTATGGACAACAGACGCAACGCACACAAAGAATCTTTGAGCAATAACCTGGAAGAAATCATGGAAGCATCTTTTGACGGAATTATGGTTACAGACGGAGACGGAAACTGTCTTTTTGCCAATCGGTCTTATACCAAAGATACGGGGATCTTAAATGAGGAGATTGTTGGGCATAACGTGAGGGAACTTTTAAATCCGGCATGGATGCGTACCTCAATCGCATTGGAAGTTATCGAACAGAAAAAGACTATTTCGATGGAGCATGATACGAAGAATGGCAATCATATCCTCGTAACCGGAAATCCTATTTATGATGAGGCGGGCAACATTGTAAAAATTGTTGTCAATACTCGAGATCTGTCTAAGATTGCTGATCTGAAATTACAACTTGATGAAGCCGAGGCGATGAACAAGTTGTATATGGAGCGGATGGGTATTGACCATAATAAT
This sequence comes from uncultured Clostridia bacterium, assembly GCA_934277655.1. GTDB lineage: Bacteria > Bacillota > Clostridia > Peptostreptococcales > Anaerovoracaceae > CAG-238. The sequence continues at coordinate 1,387 of CAKQVC010000300.1, read as the reverse complement.
TCCGATCAGTTGCTTTTAGGAACAAACGGAACGGTAGTTGTCAATAAACATATGAGAGATATTTACGAGATTGCAAGACGTGTCAGCACTTATAATACAACGGTGCTCATTACTGGAGAATCAGGAACCGGTAAAGAACTGGTTGCAAGATATATCCACCAGTGTGATCCGAGTCGTAAAGATAAACCGTTTGTCGTGATCAACTGCGGTGCAATCCCTGCAAACTTGTTGGAATCAGAATTGTTTGGCTATGAGGAAGGAACATTTACTGGTGCATTAAAAGGCGGAAAAAAAGGACTTTTTGAGGAAGCAGAAGGTGGTGTTCTATTTTTAGACGAAATTGGGGAGATGGATCTTTCCCTACAGGTAAAACTTTTGCGTGTACTGGAGAGCAGAACAGTTATGCGTGTCGGCTCTTCGAAAGAAAAGAAAGTAGATATCCGGGTGGTGGCTGCAACGAACCGTGAACTTGAAAAAGAAGTACGAGAGGGCCGGTTCCGTGATGATTTGTACTATCGTCTGAATGTAGTATCACTGAAGGTTCCGCCTCTAAGGGAAAGAATCGATGACATTCTGCCGATTGCAACCAAATTTACCAATTCTTTTAATAAATTGTATGGCCAAAATAAAAAACTGACCTATGATCTTGTCAGCGAGCTGGAGGATTATCCATGGCCAGGTAATATCCGTGAGCTGAAGAACGTTATCGAGAATATGGTCGTTGTCAGTCAGAACGAATACCTGCGCAGCGGTGATCTTCCATGGGGAAGAGACAGCGGCGAAATCTTGGATGAGCAGCCTACGCTGAAAGCTGCAATGGAAGATTTTGAAAAACGGTTCTTACAGAAAGCAAAAGAACGTTGGAAGACGACAGAAAAAATTGGCGAGATGCTTGATGTGAACCAGTCAACGATTTCACGGAAACTTCGAAAATACGGGATTGACTAATTTCCTGAATGAAAGAGCAGTTTGAAATATGGCTACCGCAATCCCACTGGCTTTAGACGGTGGGTAGTTCATTGAAACAAGAAAATAACAATGAAATTGGATGTTACTCAGCGAATATGCAGTTTTGCATATAAGAATATGGACACATGGCACAAAATATGCACTTTAGCATAAGAATATAGACGAGAAAAATTGTACAAAAAAAGAACGTTGAAATTTCAACGTTCTTTTGTTTTAGAACATATTCTAAAAGTTGGCACGTAAGTTGCAATATATAATGCCATCAATAAATAAAACATGACTTTAGCATAGACGTAATTGATAAAATTGACGAGCAAAGCGAAGAAAGGACGAGTAAGATTATGAGAAACGTAGTTATCGTAGCAGCAGCCAGAACACCGATCGGAACCATCGGCGGACAGTTTAAAACCTTGACATC
>CAKQVC010000299.1 GCA_934277655.1 uncultured Clostridia bacterium | reverse complement strand
TAACGCCTGTGGAGATAGTAGGTTACGAGGTCGATGAAGCAGGAAGCCCATTGGCTTTAGACAATGGGTAGTTCACGGGTTTATGCTTTTTAGAAAAATAAAAAATGCCTTGTTCATGGAGCTGCGCTGTGGTCAATGAAACGAATTGACCATAGCACAGCTCTTTTCTTTCCTTTCAGGACTGCGCAAAATATTTTCCTGCGAGAGTGTGCTTTCGCCTGCGTGAATGAAGAAAAGAAGGTGCTTCACAGCAACGAAATTTCTTTTACAAAGAAAAAAATTCAAAAAACCTCTTGACAATTGAGTGCGTGTTCAACTATAATACAATTAACAGTTGAGCAATAGTTCAACAATAATTCTGTTATAAGAGAAAACAGCCGAGTAAAGCCTCGGCTTTATAAAAAAAGGACAGTTGAATAATAGCTCAATTATAAGATGGAAACCGTATTGAGGTGTGAAGAACACTAAGATTTTCGGAAGAATTAAAACAAAGAAAAATGGAGGACCTAAAATGAAAAAGACTTATTTATTAGAAGGACTTGACTGTGCAAACTGTGCAGCAGAGGTAGAAAGAAACGTTGGAAAGCTGGATAACGTAAACAGCGCATCCGTAAACTTCCTGACACTGAAAATGGTACTGGATGTAAACGAAGAAGGGTTCGATGAAACTTATAAAAAAATCGTAAAAACTGTAAAGAAAACAGAACCTGACGTAGAAATCAAAGAATTATAATGGTCCTGCCCTGCGAGCACGAGCCGTAAGGCGAAGAGCAAGCAGCAAGGCAGACCTTATGCTATAATTCCCCGGCTTCAGCCGGAACGGAATTATTCGTATCGTGGTCCTGCCCTGCGAGCACGAGCCGTAAGGCGAAGAGCAAGCTGAAAGTGCAGCCAGAGCCGCTCAGCGACCGGACGAAAAGAATTGTCACTGCGAATGCGCCGCTGAGCGGCAGCAGAGCAGATGAAAGACAGAGAGGCAGAATTTGAGAAAATTCATTGAGGTAAGTGAAATGAAAAAAGGTTTACAGAAAATTATCATCGGTGCTGTACTATTTGCAGTTGCCCTGCTGATTCCGGCAGAACCGGCAGCATTGAAATTTGCAGCCTATCTGATAGCTTATCTGGTCATTGGTTACAAGGTGCTCAGAAAAGCATGGAACAACATTAAAAGAGGTAAGATCTTTGATGAAAACTTTCTGATGGCAGTTGCGTCTTTAGGAGCATTCATCATTGGAGAATACCCAGAAGCTGTTGCGGTCATGCTCTTCTATCGGATCGGAGAACTCTTTGAAGACTATGCAGTTGGAAAATCCAGGAAATCGATCACAGAGCTGATGAATATCAGGCCGGATTACGCAAACCTGAAGATGGAAGGCAGCGATACGAAAAAAGTTGATCCGGATGAAGTGAAAATCGGAGATATCATTGTAGTAAAACCCGGCGAAAAAGTTCCGCTGGATGGTATTGTAACGAGTGGGTCATCCATGTTAGATACAGCAGCACTTACGGGAGAATCCGTTCCACGCAGTGTCAAAGAAGGCGAAGAAATCCTCAGCGGATGCATTAACCAGAACGGGCTGTTGGAAGTCAAAGTTGAAAAAGAATTTGGCGAATCCACTGTCAGCAAGATCCTGGAACTGGTAGAGAATGCAACCAGCCAGAAGGCACGCATGGAAAACTTCATTACCAGATTCGCAGCATATTATACACCAGTAGTCGTAGGTGCGGCAGTTGTGCTGGCATTACTCCCTCCTGTTCTGATCGGCAGTGGCATTGTCGGCGGTAGCGCAGGTTTTACCGGAGCACTGTTCAGCAAATGGGTATACAGAGCCCTGGAATTCCTGGTTGTATCATGCCCGTGCGCATTGGTCATTTCTGTTCCGCTTAGCTTCTTTGGAGGTATCGGCGGCGCATCGAAGATCGGTCTTTTGGTAAAAGGCAGCAACTATCTGGAGGCAGTAGCTTACGCAGAATACGTTGTAATGGATAAAACTGGTACGCTGACAAAAGGTGTATTTGAAGTCGAAGATATCGTAACCTGCGCAAAACTTTCCCGCGAGGATCTGCTCAAATATGCGGCATATGCAGAAGCAAACTCCAGTCATCCGATTTCCGTATCTTTGAGAGAAGCATATGGTGAAATTGATAAATCACTGATTGGCAGTGTGGAGGAAATCGCCGGACATGGCGTGGCTGCGGAAATTGACGGTCACAAAGTCCTGGTTGGTAATCAGAAGCTGATGAAACGTGAGAATATCGATTTTGAAGCAAAAGACATTACGGGCACGATTGTGCATGTAGCTGTTGACGGAAATTACGAAGGATATATCACTATTGCAGACCAGATCAAAGAAGATGCAGAAACTGCAATCAAAGGATTGAAAGCAAGAGGCATCAAGACCGTTATGTTGACAGGAGACAGCAAAGCAGTCGCAGAAAGCGTTGGTAAAGCTTTAGGTCTGT
>CAKQVC010000298.1 GCA_934277655.1 uncultured Clostridia bacterium | reverse complement strand
GTATAGGGGTGTGCGATACAACCGGGAACCGCACCGAATAAAGCCCCTTTCAAAAGATTAATAAGATCCTGTCTATATCGCCCCCGGAAAGGCGACGGAAGATAGGGGAAGGAGAAAAATATGGCTCGTATAGCCGGTGTTGACTTACCAAGAGAAAAAAGAGTAGAAATAGGCTTGACTTATATCTACGGTATTGGCAGACCAACTTCGCTTGCTATCTTAGAAAAAGCTGGAATCAATCCTGATACAAGAGTAAAGGATTTAACAGAAGAAGAAGCAGGTAAAATCAGAAGAATTATCGATGAAGAATACCTGGTAGAAGGTGACTTAAGAAGAGAAGTTTCTCTGAACATTAAGAGACTGATGGAAATCGGTTCCTACAGAGGTATCAGACACAGAAGAGGCCTTCCTGTAAGAGGTCAGAAGACTAAGACAAACGCTAGAACTCGTAAGGGTCCTAAGAAGACTGTCAGCAGAAAGAAAAAGGCAACTAAGTAAGAAGGAGGTAGGAAAAAATGGCTAAGACTGTTAAGAAAGCAGTTAGAAAGAAAAAAAGAGAACGTAAAAATATTGAAAAAGGCCAGGCACATATCCAATCCACCTTTAACAATACTTTAGTTACTCTTACAGATATGAGCGGAAATGCACTTTCATGGTCTTCCGCAGGATCCCTTGGATTTAAGGGCTCCAGAAAATCCACGCCGTATGCAGCACAGATGGCAGCTGAAGAAGCAGCTAAGGGTGCTATGGAACACGGCTTAAAGACGGTAGAAGTTTATGTAAAGGGACCTGGTTCCGGCAGAGAAGCAGCTATCAGAGCACTTCAGACTGCAGGACTTGAAATCACTTTAATCAGAGATATCACACCAATCCCACACAACGGATGCAGACCACCAAAGAGAAGAAGAGTCTAGGAAAGGAGGAGTAATTTTATGTCAAGATATACAGATGCAAACTGCAAGTTATGCAGAAGAGAAGGACAAAAGCTGTTCTTAAAGGGCGAAAGATGCTACAGCGGCAAGTGTGCGCTTGAAAGAAGAAATTACGCTCCTGGACAGCACGGTCAGGCAAGAAAGAAAGTTTCCGAATACGGACTTCAGTTAAGAGAAAAACAAAAAGCAAAGAGATTCTACGGAATGCAGGAAACTCAGTTTAGAAATTTATTCGACAAAGCTGCAAAGAAACCTGGTAAGACTGGTGAAAACCTGCTGATCTTACTGGAAACAAGACTGGACAACGTTGTTTTCAGACTTGGATTTGCTGCTTCCAGAAAAGAAGCAAGACAGCTTGTAACTCATGGTCACTTTACGCTCAACGGCAAGAAAGCTAACATTCCATCCATGGAAGTAAAGGCTGGAGACGTTATCGCTGTAAAGGCAAAAAGCCAGAGTTCCCCTAAGTTCAAAGAAATTAAGGATATGGCCATCACTGTTCCGGCATGGATGACCGTTGATGTTGATAAGTTAGAAGGTAAAGTATTAGCTCTGCCTAGAAGAGAAGAAATCGATACTCCGATTGCAGAGCACTTGATCGTCGAATTATATTCCAAGTAAGAACCTGTCAAGAGGCGGGTAGTATTTGCCTAGCAAATCTCCACCCTCGAGCTCTTGACAGAACCTTGTTACAGGTATCCGACAAGCGTATACCTGTAATAATGAACCTGCAAGAGGCGGGTAGTATTTGCCTTGTAAATCTCCACCCCCAAGCTCTTGACAGAATCTTGTTACGTGTGTGCGCATAGCGCGCGCCCGTAATAGTAGCATTACAGAAACGTTATTGCGAAACTTGGAATGAAGGGAGGGTTTTTGAGTGATCGAAATCGAAAAACCAACAATCAATAAGTATATTGATGAAGATGGAAACTACGGCAAATTCGTAGTAGAACCTCTGGAAAGAGGTTATGGCACAACTTTGGGCAATGCTCTTAGAAGAATCCTTTTAAGCTCACTGCCTGGAGCAGCAGTCACATCAGTAAAAATCGACGGAGTACTTCACGAGTTTTCAACTATCCCAGGAGTAAAAGAAGACGTTACAGAAATTATTCTGAACCTAAAAAAACTCGCTGTCAGATTAAACGGCGAAAATACCAAGAGAGTCATCATCAATGCAGTTGGTCCGAAAGAAGTGACTGCAGCTGATATTATCGGTGATTCTGAAATGGAAATTTTCAACCCGGATTTACACATTGCGACGTTAGAAGAAAACGCTACATTAGTAATGGAAATCAATCTGGCAAGAGGAAGAGGATATGTTCCGGCAGAGATGAACAAGACGGAAAACACACCAATTTCCGTAATCCCTGTGGATTCTATCTACACTCCTGTAAGAAAAGTTAATTTCACTATCGAAAATACCAGAGTTGGTCAGGTAACTGACTATGACAGGTTGGTACTTGAAATTTGGACAGATGGTTCAATCACACCTGATGAAGGTGTTTCCATCGGCGCTAAGATCATGCAGGAGCATCTGAATTTATTTATTCAGCTGACCG
>CAKQVC010000297.1 GCA_934277655.1 uncultured Clostridia bacterium | reverse complement strand
TGGAAAAAGGGGCAAGTGAAGGAGATATCAAGAAAGCTTTCCGTAAGATGGCTATGAAATATCATCCCGACAAGAACCCGGGCGATAAAGAGGCCGAGGAAAAATTTAAAGAGATCAATGAAGCCTACAGTGTCCTGTCTGACCCGGATAAAAAGAACAAGTATGACAGATTCGGCCATGCGGGAGTAGATCCTAACGGCATGGGAGGTTCTGGTGGTTTCGGCGGATTCGGAGGTGCCGGCGGTTTCGGTGGCTTTGAAGATATTTTTGACATGTTCGGAAGTGCATTCGGAGGAGGTTTTAGCGGAGGCGGAAACCAGAGAAGAAGCAACCAGCCGAGAAAAGGAAAAGATCTGCAGAAAGCAATTACGATCACTTTTGAGGAAGCTGCTTTTGGTACAACGAAGAAGATCGGGATCAACAAATATGTTGCATGTAAAACTTGTAATGGCGAAGGAACGAAACCTGGAACTTCTAAGAAAACTTGTCCGAAATGCGGTGGCAGCGGACAGATCAGCCAGATGCAGAGAACTCCGTTTGGACAGTTCCAGTCAGTAACAACCTGTGACCAGTGCGGTGGCAGCGGTAAGATCATTGAGGAACCTTGTCCAGATTGCAAAGGCCAGGGAAAAGTACGCAAGACGGTTACAATTTCTGTAGATATTCCGGCAGGCGTAGATAACGAAAGCGTAATCCCGATCCGAGGACAGGGCGAACCAGGAACCAACGGCGGACCAAATGGCGATCTATACATCGTGCTGAATGTAAAACCACATGCAGTATTTAAACGCAGTGGTGCAGACCTTTATCTGGAGATACCGATCAGCTTCGATCAGGCAGCACTCGGTGCAGAAATCGTAGTGCCGACGCTAGAAGGCAAAGTATCCTATAAAGTGCCTGCTGGAACACAGCCGGGAACAACTTTCCGCCTGAGAGAAAAAGGTGTAAAATACTTGAGAAGAGAATCGAAGGGCGACCTTTATGTCAAGGTTAACCTTGAAGTTCCGACCAAGCTGAACCACAAGCAGAAGAAAGCGATTGAAGACATGGGTAAGGTTGTAACGGAAGAATGTTACCAGAAAAAGAATGGATTTAAGGAAAAGCTGAAAGATTTTTTCAGTTAGAAGAGAAAAAAAGGCAGATTGCTTTCCCGGCAGTAAAATACCGGGAGGCAGTCTGTCTTTTCCTTTGTAGAAAATCTTATGATCAATACATTTATCCTGATTTTGAAACATTCATGCAACTATGTATGGTAAAGCTATTCTGAAATCAATTTTTATTCTTACTCAAAGATCTCTTCAAACTCTGTGATATCAACATCTTCTCCAGCATGTCTTCTGGCAAGAGCATCTTTGACGCGGTCAAAGACATCTTTTGTCAGATTGGATTTTCGGATGATCAGAGCAACAACGATCATCGCAGCACCCGGAATTACGACAAACGCATTTTCTACCCATGTCAGAGCGGTTGAAGTCTGTACAGCCAGATCACTGTCAAAACCGGCAAGCTCGAGAATGAAACCTAAGCCCTGAAGTCCAACGGCAATCGAAAGGGATTCAGACAGAGCCTGCAGGGAGATTACTGCACCGGAATGCTTGACTCCGGAGAGGAGTTCTTCCACCTCGCATACATCATAGATCATGGAAGGCATCAACTGCCAGTAGGTAGCGTTAGCGGTTGCATACAGCAGACAGACAAAGATCAAGAGCGGATAGGAATTCACGCCGATGAATCTGGTTGCGATCATTAATACACCGCAGACCGCCATGACAGTCTTGAACAGATCTTTTTTATCCGTTCTGGTTCCCAGTTTTGATATAAAAGGAACAGTCGCAACGCCTGCGAGCGTTATCATCATCAAGATTGCAGAAATCTGTTTTTCGTTCATACCCATATTGAACGTCATGAAAAATACACGGTCAGATGAAAACGTGATATTTGCGATCAGATAAGCCAGGCTGGCTCCGATGATGATCTGAACAGGCTTCATCTTGATCAACTGCCAGTATTCTTTGAACATGGACGAGTACGCAAGAAGAATGTTTTCCTTTCTCTTAGGAGGTCTTACGAAATCCTTCTTGTCATCATTTTTGATTGACCATGCACAGATTACCAGTGCTGTAGCACCGCAGAGGCCAACCATCAGGCCAACCAACGTCCAGGACATGGATACCGATTTTCCATGGCTGACACAAAAGTCTACTACAATGGAAGGAAGCACCATACCGATGCACATGCCTACCTGGTTGAAAATATAAGAATAAGAACGTAGAACGGTTCTTTCATTATAATCATCGGTCAGATCCGAACCCCATGCCATGTAAGGCACGAAGAAAGATGAGAAACAAGTCCAGTAGAGCAGGACCATGACAAGATAGTAGATAACCTTGACTGCCGGAGGTGCACCGATAGCTGTAAATAACAGCGTGGTAACGACCGCAACCGGGATCGCGGCACCAAGCAGGAAAGGCTTTCTTCTTCCATACCGGGTAATCGCATGATC
>CAKQVC010000296.1 GCA_934277655.1 uncultured Clostridia bacterium | reverse complement strand
TCGTAAATGTCCTTATACTTCCGAAGTACCCCCGCAAAATATTTTGCTTTTGGGTACACTTCATTGAGATTGGCGCAATGTTCCTCAAGGCTCTGATAAAAATACAGTTTTTTAAAGTCAGAAACTGCCTCTTTGAGAGGTTTACGGTTTCGATCCGTTTCTACCTTGATTTCCTCCATAGCAAGCTCATCCAGGCTTCCTTCTGGCTTAAAGTACTTCTTTGTCAGCGACGGCAGCTTGAAAGATTTCAATGCATCCCGCATCTGGTCAAAATTCTCTGCCACAGCTATTTCCAGCAGATGCCTGCCTGTTTCCAGATCTTTTTCTGCCAGTTCTTCCAGAGCAGTCAGAAGATTCCGCCTTGCGAGAAAAACCGTCTCCTGAAGCTTGTCACAGGCCGTTTCCAGCCGTTGCTTTGCATCCTGCCAGATATATGCCACTACCTGGCTTTCCTGGAAGGTTTCCGGACTGCATGCAAGCTCCTCTAACGCATGCTTCAACCAAGGAAACGGATCTGGCAGGCTTTGGATCGTTTCATAGGTTTTCCCCACCATCTCCCGGAATCTCCGATCATTTCTTTCTCCGCTGTAACTGCTTAGAAAATCGTAAAACTCTGGTTCGTTTTCCTCATAAAGCTCCTCCATCAGCTGATCCATCGCTTGATTCTTTAAAATTGTCTGCTGTACATTATCACAAATCTTAAAATTCGGCTCGATGTCCGTCAGATAAAAATATCTCCCGATAACTTCCAGTGCAAAAGCATGGAAAGTGCTGATATTTACCATCGGCAATAAGTCCAGCTGTTTTTTCAAAAAGAGTAGATCGTCTTTTTGCGCTTGACTTTCTTCAGATGATGCAATTTCATTAATTTCTTTCAGGATTGCCCTTTCGATTTTTTCTTTCATTTCGGCGGCTGCCGCATTGGTAAAGGTCACGATGAGCATTTGATCCACGGAGCATCGTTCCTCCAGGATCAGACGCTTGATTCGCTCAACCAGAACGGCGGTCTTGCCTGAACCCGCCGCTGCTGCCACCAGTATATTTTTATTTCGAAGCTCGATTGCACGAGCCTGCTGCGTTGTCCACTGCATACGTTTTTCCTTTCCCATATCTGCTGTAATTTTATTTTACTTGAGCCTCGGCCTGAATTCAATGGAAAATTTCCCGAATCTATGCTAAAATAAGAAATTAGTGGTATATAGCAATTAGAAAGATTTTATCATAAATCACACAAAGAAAGCAGGTAAACATCATGACAAGAAAAAGACCTACAATGCTGATGATCCTGGACGGTTTCGGTCTGAATCCCTCCGATTACGGAAACGCTGTCGCAGCCGCAGATACACCCAATCTGGATCTGCTCTTCGCAAAATATCCCCGCATCAGTCTTCAGGCCAGCGGACTTGCTGTTGGTCTTCCGGAAGGTCAAATGGGCAATTCTGAAGTCGGCCACCTGAATATTGGAGCTGGACGCATCGTCTATCAAGAGCTGACCCGCATTACAAAAGCCATTGAAGATGGCATTTTTTTTGATAACGTACCATTTCAGCATGCCATCCAGCATATAAAAAAAAGCGGATCATCCGGTACGCTTCATATTTTCGGACTTCTCTCGGACGGCGGTGTACACAGCCACATAGACCATATCAAAGCTGCATTGCGTCTTGCAGCACAAAGCGGACTAGATCATGTGTGTGTTCACTGTTTTATGGATGGACGAGATGTTCCTCCAACTTCCGGGATCACATATATAGAAGAAATAAAAGACTACATCAAGCAGCTCGGCTGCGGCCGTATCGGTGTTGTCAGCGGCAGATATTATGCAATGGATCGCGATAAACGTTGGGACAGAGTGAAACTCGCTTATGATGCACTGACCCTCGGTCGCTGCCCTCATGTTTCGGATGCTGCAGAAGGGGTCCAGTCATCTTATGCAAACGGCGAAACCGATGAATTTATCAAACCCTTCATCTGTTGTCAGGAAGGCAGTGAGTCCGATGTTACCATAAAAGACGGCGACGCTGTGATCTTCTGTAACTTCAGACCGGACCGTGCCCGCGAGATTACCCGTGCACTGGTTGACGATAGTTTTGATGGTTTTGAACGAGAAAAAACGCCGAAAGATCTGGTTTATGTCTGCATGACCCAGTACGATGCAGAAATGCCCAATGTGGAAGTAGCATTCCCACCTCAGAAGATTACCAACACCCTTGGCGAATATATTTCTTCTCTGGGACTTTACCAGCTTCGCATCGCAGAAACTGAAAAATACGCACATGTTACGTTCTTCTTCAACGGAGGTGTAGAAACTCCGAACCCGCTGGAAGATCGTATTCTGATTCCATCTCCGAAGGTTGCTACTTATGATATGCAGCCGGAGATGAGCGCACCGGAAGTTACAGATAGGGTCATCGAAGAAATCGTATCGTCAAAATACGATTTGATCATCTTGAACTTCGCAAACGCAGATATGGTCGGGCACACCGGGAACTTCGAGGCTGCGGTTAAAGC
>CAKQVC010000295.1 GCA_934277655.1 uncultured Clostridia bacterium | reverse complement strand
GAATGAAGCACAGGTAACTGCAGGTGGAGTTGCGGACTCGGAGATCAAAGAAGAGACGATGGAGTCAGTAATCATACCGAATCTTTATTTCAGTGGTGAAATTACAGAATATGCAGGTCCTTGCGGCGGGTTTAACCTTCATCATGCATGGCTGACCGGAATCCGGGCAGGAAGAGCCATGGCAGAAAGTCTGTAGAGTGAATAAAATCATGGCAGACAGTCTGTGGCGTGAATAAAAGAAAAATAGCAATCCTGCATCGAAAAATGTAAAAGCTGCATTGCATGCCGCCAAGTGAATCGAAGAGAAAAGGACGAACATTTTATGTATCGAATACATCAAATCAAGCTGAAGCCGGGAGAAACGAAGAGCAAAATTCCCGAAAAAATTTTGAAAAAAACAGGAAGAAAAGATATCCTGATCCGAGAGTGGCATATCGTAAAAGAATCCATTGATGCAAGGGATAAGGCAAATATCTGGTTGGTTTATTCTGTGGATTTTACAGCGGTTTTCGCAAAAAATCCGAAAAAACAGGTAAAACTGGCGGCAAATCCGAAATTAAAATTGGAAATCGCACCGGATATGACTTACCATCCGGCTTTTTATGGTCAGAAGTGTGAACAGGACAAAAAAACACCAATGACCATGATGGAGGGCTCTTTTTTATCTGATGACCGGCAGGCTGCAGTGGAGCTTAATACGCAGGACGAAAATAAGTACCTGTATCACAGACCTGTGGTAGTGGGGTTTGGCCCGGCAGGCATGTTTGCTGCTTTGATCCTGGCTCAGGCGGGGCTGAAACCGCTGGTACTGGAGCGTGGAGAAGATGTGGACAGCCGTAGTGCTTCTGTAGAAAAATTCTGGGAACATGGAATTTTGAATCCGCAGTCCAATGTCCAGTTCGGAGAGGGCGGCGCAGGAACGTTCAGCGATGGAAAATTGACGACCGGTATTAATGACCCGCGTATCCGTAAGGTTCTTGAAGAATTCGTGGGTTTTGGTGCACCGGATGAGATCTTATATAAACAAAAACCACATATCGGAACAGATCTTTTAAGAGGTGTGGTTAAAAATCTGCGTGAGGAGATTAAACGGCTGGGGGGAGAAGTCTGTTTTAATACGTTGGTATCAGATCTGACCATAGAAAATAACAGGATAACTGCAGTTTCTGTAAAAAATTTAAAGGAAAAAAAGAAAACAGAACGGATCTCATGCGAGGCGGTGGTCTTTGCACCGGGACACAGTGCGCGGGATACCTTTCGCTGGCTACATGAAAAACATATTTCTATGCAGCAGAAACCTTTCTCTGTTGGTGTTCGTATCGAGCATCCGCAGGAGATGGTGGATATTGCGCAGTATGGTGTTCCGGGAAGCCATATGGGGCTTCCTACGGCAGACTACAAGCTGAACTGGCGCTGTGAGAACGGCAGAGGCGTGTATACCTTCTGCATGTGTCCGGGCGGCAAGGTTGTAACGGCATCCTCACAGGAGGGCGGACTGGTCGTTAACGGCATGAGTTACCATGGAAGAGACAGTGGAACTGCAAACAGTGCACTGCTTTGCGATGTCAGAACTTCGGATTTTGGAAGTGAGGATGTTCTGGCAGGTGTAGAATTCCAGGAAAAATGGGAACGGATTGCATTTAAAAACGGTGGAAGCCATTATAAGGCTCCGCAGACGACTTGGGGACAACTTCGTGACGGCAAGGCTCCTTTGGTAGAGGAGTGCCTTCCGGGCTTTGCGGTAGAAGCTATGCGGGAAGCCATGCCACACCTTGGCAGAAAACTGAAAGGCTTTGACCGGGAAGATGCAGTTGTGACTGCAGTGGAAACGAGAAGTTCTTCTCCAGTGCGGTTCAAACGTAACCAGAATTATGAAGGAAGTCTTGGATCGGCTACCTTACATGGTTTCTATCCATGTGGCGAAGGGGCAGGCTATGCAGGTGGCATCATGTCTGCAGCAGTAGATGGGATCCGTATTGCGGAGACGATCATCCGCACATGGAAACCAGAGCTTTGATGACATAAATTTATACAAATAGTAAAACAGGCAGGACTTTTACGAAATATGCAAAATCCTGCCTTTTATATTTTATCATCTTTGTCTTTTTCTTTTCCCGCACTCATTGTGTGGGAGATGTCAGAACGATGGTTCCCAAATAACAGGAAAGTCCACTGCTGAAAGCAAATCAGGAAAACAACTTTCTTATTCCAGGGAAAATATCGATTCCCCTATTTCATCAGGCAGTCGCCGGTCATTTCCGGAGGAATCGGAAGCTGCATCAGATACAGTAGTGTTGGTGCGATATCAGCAAGCTTTCCACTCTCTTTTGTGAATTTGACAGGATCGGAGCTGATATGAACCAGAGGTACCGGATTGGTGGAATGTGCGGTAACGACATTGCCCGCCGCATCCAGCATCTCATCTGCGTTACCGTGATCAGCGGTCAGAAGGATCTGTCCGTCTACAGCCAGTACCGTATCCACAATTTTCTTCACACAGGCATCCAGGAC
>CAKQVC010000294.1 GCA_934277655.1 uncultured Clostridia bacterium | reverse complement strand
TGGTAGAAGCACCGAACTTTGTTGACTTGGAGGTTATCGAAACAGAACCAGGCGTTAAGGGTAATACTGCTACAAACGTAACAAAAGCTGCTACTGTTGAAACAGGTGCAGTTGTACAGGTTCCTATCTTTATCGAGCAGGGCGAAAAAATCCAGATTGATACCAGAACAGGAGAATATCTGGGAAGATCCAAGTAATTGATACAAGAGGCTTGAGTGGCGGAAGGACGCGGAGCAATTCTGCTGTCCTTCCGTTTTGCGTTACACAGAATTAAGTAGAAACAGGCGAAGCTTCAAAAAGGCAAATAAGGGGATACATATGGATGCAAAGAGAAAAAAAATATATATAGCAATTTTGGCAATTGCAGTAATCGTAGTTTTAGTTGCAGGGCTGGTTTTTATAGGGATGAAAAAAGAGCCGGCTCCGCTCGATCCGGAGAATGCTGCTTATGTCAGCATTAAGATTCCATCAGGGGCAACAACTGCTGTTATCGGACAGACACTGGAGGATAACGGAATCATTGCTGACGCAGAAAAATTTCGCCGCTGGTCGAAACTGAATGGATATGACAGCCAATATAAGGCTGGAACTTATGCTTTGTCGCCATCCATGGACTATAAAACGATTGCAGAAATTGTTGTAGGGGGAAAAGTAAGTACGAAAACATTTACCATTCCGGAGGGCTATACGATTTATCAGACGGCAGATAAGCTTGCCGGGGATGGTTTGATCGATAAAGAAAAGTTTACAACATTGCTTGAAAGCAGTGATTTTGATGCGGATTATCCATTCCTTGCAGATGCACAGAAAAATAAAAATCATCTGGAAGGATACCTGATGCCAAACACCTACTTAATTGAAGAAGGAACATCGGAAGAAGAAATCATCCGTACGATGCTGAACCAATTCCAGAAGGATGTATGGGAACCTTATGAAAACGGAGAACTTGCGGCCAACAGTAAGATCAGCAGCAAATATTCTTTGGCTGATATCCTGAAAGCAGCTTCTATCATTGAAAGAGAGTGTGGAAAGGATGAGGAACGCCCCATTGTAGCCAGCGTTATTTATAACCGGCTTGATAAGGGAATGAACCTGCAGATGTGCTCTACCGTTCAGTATATATTGGGAAAACAGAAAGCAGTTCTTTCTGTTGCTGATACCCAGATTGACTCGCCATACAATACTTATTTAAACCCGGGATTACCGCCGGGCCCAATCTGTTCGCCTGGACTTGCATCTATCAAAGCAGCTTTCAATCCGGCAGAAACAGACTATTTGTATTTTGTATTAAGTGAGAAACTGGATGGAACATCGAATTTTTCATCCGACTATCAAAAATTCCTGAAAGATAAAACTGCATATGACCAGGCTTATACAGCGGCACATCAGTAGGGAAAGTAAAGAGAAAAAATGGAATCAAAGAAGAATATAACCAATGATATTGTTACAGAATATATCAATCAGTTTTATCGCCCTAAGACAGAGGAGATTGCAAAGTTGCGGGAGGAATCAGAAGCAGAACATGTTCCGATTATCCTTAGGGAAACTGAACAGTTCCTTGCAACAATGCTGACAATCATCAAGCCAAAAAAAATTCTCGAAATTGGCTGCGCTGTCGGCTACTCGTCCATGTTTTTTGCAGCACAGTCTGACGCTGAAATCGTGACAGTCGAAAAAGATCCGGACGTGTTCGAAACGGCCAGCCGGAATATTTTGCGAATGGGATATCAGCCTCGGATCACGGTATTATGTGGCGATGGAGAAGAAAAAATCGAAGAACTCGCAGCTGAAGGCAATGACGGATTTGATTTTGTATTTATTGACGCAGCGAAAAGCCATTATAAGCGTTTTTTTAATGCGGCACGGAAGGTCTGCACTGAAAATGCAGTAATCGTCTCTGATAATGTGCTTTTTCAGGGGCGGGTTGCAAGTGACATTTATGACCCGGCTGGAAAATATAAGACCAATATAAGAAAAATGAGGGAATTCCTTGATTATATCACGGATTTGCCGGATGCGGAAACTTCCATTGCGGCCGTGGGCGATGGCCTTGCAATTACAGCTCTGTCAGGAAAATAATGTAAGGGAATCGGATGCAGAAGGAAAATATAAGAATACTACTTATGAAACAACGCACGATGCGAGATTTTATATATAATAAAAAGGACTAATAAGTATTATATGAAAAAACCAGAACTACTTGCCCCGGCAGGGGATCTTGAAAAATTAAAAATAGCAGTAAAGTATGGAGCCGATGCTGTCTATTTTGGAGGAGAAGCATTCTCTCTCCGTGCAGGTGCCGGAAATCTGACCTATGAGGAAATGGAAGAAGGGATTGCGTTTGCACATGAACGGAATGTCAAATGCTATCTGACAATCAATATTTTTGCACATAACAGGGATATTGAACCTTTGACTGAATATCTGAAAAAAATCAGCAGACTTGATATTGATGCATTTATTGTCAGTGATCCGGGTATTATCTCCATGATTCAAACCATCATTCCAGATGCTGAGATACATTTAAGCACCCAGGCAAATATG
>CAKQVC010000293.1 GCA_934277655.1 uncultured Clostridia bacterium | reverse complement strand
TTACCGTGGTCTACGTGACCAATTGTACCGATGTTAATATGCGGTTTCGTTCTTTCAAATTTCTGTTTTGCCATTTTTCATTTCCTCCGTAATATAAAGGGTTCAATATCTTAATAAATAATGGTTATTTTATTTGTTGATTTTTTCTACTAAGCTGTCAGGCAGTTTTTCGAAGTGGTCCATCTGCATTACATAAACACCACGACCCTGTGTTTTGGATCTCAGGTCAGTTGCGTAACCGAACATTTCGGACAGCGGAACGAATCCTCTGATTGCAACAGCACCCATGTTGATGTCGGAACCTTCGATTCTTCCTCTTCTGGAGGAGATATCACCGATTACGTCGCCCATGTAATCTTCCGGAACTGTAACTTCTACCTTCATGATAGGTTCAAGAAGAACTGGTTTTGCCTTCTTAGCAGCTTCTCTGAATGCCATGGAAGCGGCAATCTTGAATGCCATTTCAGAGGAGTCAACTTCGTGGTAAGAACCGTCATACAGTTCTACGCCAACGTCAACAACCTGATAGCCTGCGATTGGACCGTTCTGCATAGCTTCTTTGATACCTTCTTCAATCTTCGGAATGTATTCCTTCGGAATAGCACCGCCGACGATCGCATTTTTGAATTCAAATCCAGAACCAGCTTCTCTCGGATATACTCTGATCTTAACATGACCGTACTGACCACGTCCACCAGACTGCTTAGCGTATTTGTTGTCAACATCAGCAGTAGCAGTAATAGTTTCCTTGTAGGATACCTGTGGCTTACCTACGTTAGCTTCTACCTTGAATTCTCTCAGAAGTCTGTCAACAATGATCTCCAGGTGGAGCTCACCCATACCTGCGATAATCGTCTGACCAGTCTCTTCGTTTGTATAAGTCTTGAAAGTAGGGTCTTCTTCTGCCAGTTTAGCAAGAGCAATACCCATCTTTTCCTGACCTGCTTTTGTCTTAGGTTCAATCGCGATTTCAATTACAGGATCCGGGAAGTTCATGGATTCCAGAATGACCTCGGATTTTTCGTCACAAAGCGTGTCGCCTGTAGTTGTTACCTTCAAACCTACTGCAGCTGCGATATCACCGGAGTAAACTTCTGAAATTTCCTGACGGTGGTTTGCGTGCATCTGCAGAATACGACCGATTCTTTCTTTCTTGCCCTTTGTTGAGTTATAAACGTAAGAACCAGTTGTCAGGGTTCCGGAGTAAACTCTGAAGAATGCCAGCTTACCTACGAACGGGTCAGCCATAATCTTGAAAGCAAGTGCGGAGAACGGACCATTGTCGTCTGCCGGTCTTTCAACTTCTTCTTCTGTGTCAGGGTCAATACCTTTGATCGGCGGGATGTCTAACGGAGACGGCATATAGTCGATAACTCCGTCCAGCATCATCTGAACACCCTTATTTCTGTAAGCGGATCCGCAGAACATAGGAACCATTCTTCCTGCGATGGTTTCTTTTCTGATAACCTGCTTAATTTCTTTTACACTAAATTCTTCCCCTTCCAGGAATTTCATCATTAATTCTTCGTCTGTTTCAGCAACAGATTCAATTAATTTTTCTCTCCATTCCTGTGCCAGGTCGGACATATTTTCAGGAATATCGGTAATTTCGAATTCCTTACCTAAATCGTCCTTGTAAATCTCTGCTTTCATTTCTACTAAGTCGACAATTCCAATGAAACTATCCTCAGCACCGATAGGCAGCTGTACAGGTACTGCGTTTGCTTTCAGTCTGTCTTTAACCATTCCGACAACTCTGAAGTAATCTGCACCCATGATGTCCATCTTATTAACAAAGATCATTCTCGGTACACCGTATTTTTCAGCTTGTCTCCAAACAGTTTCGGACTGTGGTTCTACACCACCCTTAGCGCAAAGTACAGTAACTGCACCGTCCAAAACTCTCAGAGATCTTTCAACTTCTACTGTGAAGTCTACGTGACCCGGTGTATCAATGATATTAATTCTTGTATCTTTCCATTGTGCTGTAGTAGCTGCAGAGGTTATAGTGATACCACGTTCCTGTTCCTGTTCCATCCAGTCCATAGTAGCCGCACCTTCGTGGGTTTCGCCTAACTTATGAGTTTTACCTGTATAGAAAAGGATTCTTTCGGTAGTCGTGGTTTTGC
The DNA here is from genome assembly GCA_934277655.1 of uncultured Clostridia bacterium. Lineage (GTDB taxonomy): Bacteria > Bacillota > Clostridia > Peptostreptococcales > Anaerovoracaceae > CAG-238. The sequence goes on along the minus strand of CAKQVC010000293.1, from coordinate 427 downwards.
CCGCATCAATGTGAGCCATAATACCAATATTTCTTGTCTTTTCTAATGGAAAACTTCTTGGCATCTTATATCCTCCCTTCTGCTTTTCTTAATAATGTTTTTTAACCTGCAATCAGATTACCATCTGAAATGTGCGAAAGCCTTGTTAGCTTCTGCCATCTTATGGGTATCTTCTTTCTTCTTAACGGATGCTCCTGCGTTGTTGGATGCATCGATTAATTCCTTTGCAAGTCTTTCAGCCATAGTTCTTTCGCCTCTGAGTCTGGTGTATTTTGTTAACCATCTGAGGCCCAGAGTCTGTCTTCTTTCAGCTCTTACTTCAACTGGAACCTGGTAGTTCGCACCACCGATTCTCTTAGCTTTTACTTCTAAAACAGGCATGATGTTGTTCATTGCCTTTTCGAATACTTCCAATGGTTCTTCACCA
>CAKQVC010000292.1 GCA_934277655.1 uncultured Clostridia bacterium | reverse complement strand
GCCAAAGTCAACCACCTCTTCGTTCTTTTTATAATACTCCATATCTTCCCACTCACCGGTCTCTTCTGCCTGTCCGAAAATGATGCGGACTCTCTTATTAAACGTAACGCCTTCTTCAAGAAGCTCTTTCATAGCATGGATTACAGCTATTGCGGGTCCCTTATCGTCTGTCACTCCACGACCGTAAATCTTACCATCCCTGATTTCAAGAGAAAAGGGATCGGAATCCCATCCGTTACCAGCAGGAACCACATCAAGGTGAACCAGAATCCCCATTAGTGTTTCGCCGCTTCCCACTTCTGCGTATCCAATCATATTTTCACAGTGTTTGGTTTCAAAACCGTAATTCTTACATATTTCCAGCGCTTTCTTTAAGGCCATGTTCACACCCTCTCCAAAAGGATAAGCACCGGAGAAATCCTTTTCGCATACACTGTTTATATTAATCAGTGAACGTAAATCTTCGATCATTTTTTCCATTTTATCACTTCCTTGTAAAATCTCCTAAAACAAAAGGTCGATTATACAACCGACCTTTGTATATCTTTGGTTATTTTTCAAATGGCTTATATTCCACATCAAATCCGAAGTGCTTAGGACCGAAGCATTCCAAACCTTCTGGAGTAGTCCAGATTTCAGGGGATGGAAGTGCAATTACTATCATCTTATCACCAACTTCATAATTAGGTGTAGTCATCGGATTTCCTTCTTCATCGATCATACAGATTAAATCTGGAGCGATTACATCAACCTCGCCGTTGCGATAGGAGATGATGTTTTCGTTCTTTAACCAGATACGATATACTTCATCTGCATAATCTCCTTCGCCCTTCAGATGAATTTCGCCAAAGTTAAAGCCGTCTCTTGTCTCACAAGTGTAGTCTGAAATGTGGCCTCTGAATAATACTTTACCTTCCTTATCATCACAGATAGCAGAAGCAACATCTCCACCAGCTTCCTTAGTTTCTCTCAAAACTTTACCGATTTCCTGAGCGTAAGTAATTGCTCCAGGAATCAGAGAGTTCTTGATAACCTTGCCAACATTTACATGATCGGCTACGCCTACAAGATTGTCACTTACAACGGCAATCGCTCTGACAATATCTTCAGCCCTGAGGTCATCCGCTACATTTTGAATTACAATCTTTTCACCAAACTTTGTAGCAGCGCCCATAGGGAAAATAGGAACATTCTTTAAGTAATATGTAGAATGCTGCAGTTCAGGAACCGAACGTCCGGCCGGGTCAGCATCGATAAGAGGAAGATCCATTAACAGTGCAACGTGAAGGGCTTCAGCAGTATTTTCTCCACCTAATTCCGTTGAACCAATTGCATACATTTTCTTACCTAAAAATTCCTCCAGAGCCTGTACGGCTAAAACTGCAGGAGCAGTTTCGCTATGCTTCAGATGACCAAGTCTGGGATCAGGCTTTGCTGACGGTGCCCCGCAGCCATAAGGAGTAACAACGTACTCATCGTCCGGAAGTTCATCTAAAGTGATCAATTTTAGAGTTTTTCCCTTTTCGAAATCTTCCTTTAAAAGCTCCAGACCACCAGCTAATGGACCGCCGCCACCGGTGCCGAGCACAGCACATCCATACAATACATCAATCATATCCTGTTTGTTCAATTCTCTCATTTTTTCTCTCCTCTTCTTCTCATGATAATTTATGCGACATTTTCGGCATTGTCTCTTGAAGCAGATGGGATAAAGCGTTCTGCAATAAGATAAATAACAAAACCTACAATGATGCCAACAAATTCAATTTTAACCAGTGCGTAAGAAATAATTGCACCTAAAGCCCAGGCAATTACGCCGGCCCAGTTTACGCCGTCTTGCGGTCTGAAGTTTTTAGCCTTGCCTCTTCCTACAACCCAGTAGTCTGCAAGGATTACTCCTCCAATAGGGCAGACAACATAGGATAATAAGCTCAGAACACCTTCAACGTGACCTAAAATACCCAGATCGCATAATACGATTCCGATAATTCCCGAAATCAAGGTAGCCTCTCGTCTTCTGCTATCGTTAAGTTTAAGTGCCATAATAATATTCAGACCTGCACTGTATGCATTTGTTGAGTTGGTTGTCCATGTAGAAATAATAAGTGCAACAATGCCCAGGAACGGAAGACCTACTTCAATTAAAACCATGCTGATATCGTATTGCCCAGCCAATTTTGTAAGAACGATTCCCATAATCAGGGTAATTACTGCCATTGGAAATACGCCGTAGAAAACTGATTTAACAGTATCCTTTCTGCTTTTCTGAAATCTTGTGAAGTCAGGAGCGGTGATTGTACCTACAGCAGTAAAGTTAAATGATAATGCTACTCCTGACATGAAACTCATCGACTGTACGGTGCCTTCATCATTAAGGTTTCCTGTTCCGTAGATTTTAAATGCCAGGAATGTTCCGTAACACATAATAGCCATTAGTAATGGAATAGAAATCTTATCAAGTTTTTCAAGTGCATGAACTCCGTATACTGCAGTCAGGAGCATGATAATTCCCCAAATTGTGTTTGAAACTACCACCGGAATATCCCATCCGGTCATAGCCAGCAT
>CAKQVC010000291.1 GCA_934277655.1 uncultured Clostridia bacterium | reverse complement strand
GCATACAGCTATACTGTAGATGCAAAGAACTATGCATCAGTAAATGGACGTATCATTCCAAGCGGAAATCAGACAATCGAAGTAACGTTGGAAAAGGATATTCGTGAGTATCAAGTCAAATTTGCAGCTGTTTCCAAAAAAGATGGCACAGCGATTGACAACGCAAAAATTACAGTGACTTATCTAGCCGATGGTGATTGGGACGATTCAGAGATTGAAGTCCCTGTTTCTGCAAATGCGGATGGATACTATACCTTAAGTAAAACGGAAAACTACACAATTCACATATCTAAAACCGGTTATAAAACGGCTACAAAATCCAATTACAAGCCTTCCGGAGAAGCTGAAAACTATACAGAAAACATTCAGCTAACGGAAGACTTACCGATTGCGCCGGAAGACCAAGCGAAAGTTGATGCGGCAAAGCAGGCATTTAGCAAGATTCTGACACTTAGACCATCTTACGGTACAGACACGAACATGGGAACAGTCGTACTTGCAGCTTTGAAAAAGCAAGATGCCTCCTTGAATTTAGAAGGTGTTTCTGTGGAAGTTGCATCCACGGAGAATGCAGAGAGAATCTCCACCGATGGCAAAATCCATTATATCGATGCGGATACGCTAAGCGCAGGCGGCATAAACTCTGTAAGCATTGACTGTACCTTTATGATTAAATGTGGGAATGCAGAGGAAGAGACAGGCTCACAAAGAGTTACAATCGGATGGGACAGAACCCATGTAGAAACAAAAATGCAACAGGAATCTGTAGCTTTAGATAAATCAAAAATCAAAGGCGAGAATGAATCCTTAGGTGCAGTTGAAAAAGCACTGGTGTTGCCTCAGATTTTGAGCAATTCTGCAAGAACGGCATGGTCTCAAATTGCGTGGGAGTCATCGAATCCTGATGTCATTGCAATTGAAGCCACAGGATACGATGCATTGACAGATGCGAAGGCAGGAAAAATTACCGCACCGGAAACCGATCAAGAAGTAACCTTAACCGCAACATTTAAGGTAAATGACAACATTCTCAACACATATGTTGAAAAAGGATCAGACTTCAAAACATTCAAAAAAGAATTTAAGGTAACGGTAAAGGGCATTGGAGCGACGAAACCGACCGAAGAAAGTTTGCAGGCCCTGCTGGATAAATATTACACGGCAGATTCTTTGGCTGATTTTACAACAAAAGAAAAATTGGATACAAATAATTGCATGGGAGATATCCAACTGCCTAGATACACAAGAATTAAAGACGAAGAGGGGAATTATATCTTTGAGAACAAGGAAATTGCTGTAACCTCTGATAATACAAAGGTCATTGCCATCAATGGCTATAGAGCGACAGTCGATATTTTCCAGCCTGCAGATGTTGCGGTAAATTTGATTGTTACCTTTACACGAGAAGGTATTAGCGTACAGAAACAAATTCCGATTACAGTCAGAACGATCACTGAGGAAGCATTGGATAAGGAAATCGAAATGATGGAGTATGCAAAAGCACATTATTTTGATGGTATCAATGAAAGCCTTTATCAAGATGCAGAACATGTTACAGGAAATTTGCATGCATTTCGAGAATTCTATTTTGATCAGAATCAAAAACCGGTGTGGGTTTATGACATTCAGAATGAAACAGGAAAAGGCATTTTCCCGGACGATTTCTTCACGGATTCCTGGGAAATGGAGGGCGCAGGATATAACAAATTTAAGAGCTCGAATCCACAGATCATTCGTCATGACAATTTGTTGGTAAATAGGGATAGAATGCCACAGAAGGTAACTATCACATCGCGACTCAGCAGTCAACGTTATGGTGCTTTTGCAGAAAAGCATAAAGACAATGCAAAATTACAAAAGCTGTACAAACAAGAGGTATCGGTTACGATCATCGTACCGGGTACAGATAGCACGAAAGTAGCACTCACAGAGAAAATAAAAGAAGCAAAAAGCTTCTTACAAACCATCATAGAAGGCACTGCACCGGGTCAGTACCCAGCAGGAACCAAACAAAAACTGGAAAGTGCGATTACAGAAGCAGAACAATGTGCAGATAGCGAAAAAGCAACAGAGCAGGAACTGACACAGGCAGTGCTTGCGTTGGATACAACCATGGAGAGTTGTGCAAAGTCACAGATTCAAGATACAAATCCTTTTACCGTCTCGGTTTCGATCAAGGGAATTGGCCCATTCAAAGGTCTGGATACAAAGCAAAGCAATGTTGCGCCGTAGACAGATGTTTGGAGTGTTGTAAAAAATGTACTGGATTCCAATGGATATCAGTACAAGATTAAATCACAAGGAACCATTGTATATTTAGAATCCGTCACAGATCCTGCAGGACGTACGCTTGCAGCATTGGATACACCGAACAGTGGCTGGCTTTATAAGGTCAATGGCATCTTACCAGATGTTTATATGAGCCAATACAAGTTGGGTGGAACTGAAAGCGTTGAGATTTACTACACCGCTGACTACACGAAGGATCCGGCAGCAGGCAGCTGGACAGAACCGGCAAAAGATGTAGCTACTACAGGAAAGGCAGGTTCAGCTGTTACGACTTCTCCGACAGAGGTTAA
>CAKQVC010000290.1 GCA_934277655.1 uncultured Clostridia bacterium | reverse complement strand
CAGATAAATGCCTTTGATCCCCAGGCTCAGCAGTGCCAGAAGTACCGCAACAGCCTTCTGTTCATACCATGACAAAATCAAAGACAGCGGCAGACTGTTAACATCGGTATCAAAGGCATCTGCCAGTGCCTCTGCAATCCGAACCGCAGAGTATGCATCATTACACTGCCCCACATCTAAAAGCCGTGGCAGTCCTGCCAGTTCCCCGAAGTCTAGCTTGTTAAACCGGTATTTACCACATGCCAGCGTCAAGATCAAGCAGTCTTTGGGAACCAGCCGCGCAAACTCCGTATAATAATTTCGTCCAGGTCTTGCTCCGTCGCATCCGCCGATCAGGAAAAAGTGACGGATCTTCCTGCCCTTGACAGCATCAACAATCGCTCCTGCATGTGACAGTGTTGCGTGATGTCCGAAGCCCACAAGGATTTCTTCCTGTTCACGATCTTCCGGATAGCCACCCAGCTCTAAAGCCTTTTTAATGACCGGACTAAAATCTTTTTCCCCGTTTTCCTTCTTTTCGATGAACTGCACACCGTCCCATCCGACCACATTAGTGCTGAAGATCCGGTCTTTATAGCTTTCCCGCGGCCGCATCAGGCAGTTGGTTGTCATCAAAATACAGCCCGGCAGATCATCAAATTCTTTCTGCTGGTCCTGCCATGCCCCTCCAAAATTTCCGACAAGATGAGGATATTTTTTCAGTCCATTATAACCATGTGCCGGGAGCATTTCTCCATGGGTATATACATTAATTCCCTTTCCCTGCGTCTGCTCCAGGAGCATCTCCAGATCTTTCAGATCATGCCCGGAAACAATGATAAACGGACCTTTTTTCATATGAATCTTTACTTTATGTGGTGCAGGATTCCCATATACCTTCGTGTTAGCTTCGTCCAGCGTTTTCATCACATCCAGTGCAGTCTCTCCGGTACGCATCGTCAGACGAATAAGTTCTTCTGCGCCCAGTTCATCATTGGTCAGTTCTGCTAAAGCTTCAAGGTAAAAAGCATCGGCCTGTTCACTGAAAAAACCTAGCTCGCGAGCCTGATGCCCATAAGCACTGATTCCCTTCAGACCATACAAAATCGTCATCCGCAGGGAACGGATGTCCGGATCCAGATCCTGTTCATACATAATGCCTGCAACTTCTGCCACCCGTAGCATTTCCGCCTTCGTTTCCGGCAGATTAAACGCTGCCTGCACAGCCTTCGGCTCAGGTAACCTCTCTTTCCTTACCTGCGCCCGCAGTTTTTCTTTGATTTTCTGCGACTGTTTCAATAAAGCTACATGTACATCCGCATCAAAATTAACATTTGTGAGCGTTGTGAAAAGACAGTTCTCCACAAATCGCACCACCTTTTTCTCCACAGTTTGCCCTGCGTCCATAAGCATTTTAGCATAAGCACCGATGCCTTTCAGCTGATATAGCAGCAGATCCTGCAGATTTGCAACCTCTGCCGTCTTTCCGCATACTCCCTGCTTCGTGCAACCTTTTCCGCCTGCCGTCTGTTCACACTGATAGCAAAACATTTCATAGCCCAGATCCATATTATTGCTCATACTCTGACCATCCTTTTTTCGATTTTAATTGACCTCTGCGGCAGCATTAATAATGCCTGCAGTGTCATGGTCATAGTATCTGCAGTTTTGGAGGAAATATAAGGAGGAACAAAAAATAAGGATGCCGGGCGATGACTCATAGCCTGCCGCCCGGCGGATGAAAAGTCTGTATTATGTACAGATTTGAAATTTACATTTTAAGATTGCTGCACTGTAATATTATGTGCTATTCTTACGCACCTTGCTACAGTGCATTTCATTTTGCAGAAAACAATGAAAAAAGCAGTCACTGACATTTCTGTCAATAACTGCGGACCGTTTTTACCACATTTATTTTCTTGTGCAAATCCAATGGTAACACCCTGTTCCAGCCCATCTGCCAACTGCCATCTCCACTGTTCCACTCAGCCTTCGATGTCGTTGCTTGCTGTATTCTGTCTTGTTTATGTTGTACCATTCCATCTGCATTCATCTGCGGCACTCCTTCGATGCCTGCAAATATGCTGACTTCTTGTGCATGTTTCCTGGCTCGGACATCAGCAACTGATTCGCCTTCCCAAGAGATTTCCTCTCTCAGTGGCAAAATGAACCAGTCTCACTCCTTACAGTGGCGGGACCGCGCAGGACTCTCACCTGCTTCCATCTTAGCTTCCGTAAATCTAGTATCCATTATCTCTTGCGGAAGAACACATTGTCTATTCTGTTTACAAAAGAAGTATATCATCTTTTCCCATGAAACACAAGAAGTTTTTTCGCAAAATATAAAAGCAAAGCCCTCATACGTTATGCATGAGAGCCTGCTGTGGGTCTGTTGGCTACATATTTTCCGGCGGCAGGTCGGCTTTCTTCCAAAAGCTTCCTTGCCTGTGCGTGTTGGAAAATATGTTTTTGCGTTTATATAGTTTTCTTGTTTTCGACTTATTTAATTCTGCAAGCGTATTTACACTGATTTAAAGCAGTCTTTGCTGCCAGCTGACCGTCTGCTCCGTATACCATCACTCTTGCTTTGTAATAGTATCTTGTGCCTTT
>CAKQVC010000289.1 GCA_934277655.1 uncultured Clostridia bacterium | reverse complement strand
ATGAGAAACGTAGTTATCGTAGCAGCAGCCAGAACACCGATCGGAACCATCGGCGGACAGTTTAAAACCTTGACATCTCTGGATTTATCGATTCCTGTTATGCAGGGACTGGTAGAAAGAGCTGGCATCAATCCGGAGATTATCGAGGATGTTATCTGGGGCTGCAACTATCAGAGAACCTATAAAGAAAACAACCTGGCAAGAGTAGCCGCAGTCAAAGCAGGACTTCCGGTTACCGTTCCGGGCATTACCATTCACAGAAACTGTACTTCTTCCATGTCATCCATCCAGTTTGGATTCTACCAGATCATGGCTGGAGAAGCAGAATGCATCATGGCAGGCGGTGCTGACAGCATGAGTACCGCACCACACATGGTATTCGATGCAAGATATGGCAAGAAATATGGTCATATGGAAATGAGAGACTCCATGTGGGACTCCCTGACTAACCTGGGCGTAGGACCTGCAATGGGAATCACAGCAGAAAATGTAGCCGATGAATATAACGTAACCAGAGAAGAAATGGATGCATATTCTCTCCGCTCCCAGCAGAGAGCTGTCGCAGCCATCGATGCAGGAAAGTTCAAGGACGAGATCATTCCGATCACGGTTCATGGCAAGAAGGGCGATGTGACTTATGATACAGATGAATATCCGAGAAGAGATGCAAGCCTTGAAAAGCTGGCGAAGCTGAAACCGACTTTCAAAGAGGACGGAAGAGTAACAGCAGGCAACGCATCGGGAATGAACGATGCAGCATCCGGGGTAATCCTGATGAGCGAAGAGAAGGCGAAAGAAGTGGGAGCACCGATCCTGGCAAGAATCGTATCGGTAGCAACAACAGGTGTGAGACCAGAAGTGATGGGAATCGGTCCGATCAGTGCATCTCAGAAAGCACTGATGAAAGCAGGACTTACCATTGACGATATCGACCTGTTTGAGATCAACGAAGCTTTCGCAGCACAGTGCATTGCATGTGCGAAGACTTTGCGGATTGACGAAGACAAGCTGAACGTAAACGGAAGCGGAATTTCTTTAGGACATCCAGTAGGAGCAACAGGATCCAGACTGGTTATCACATTACTGCACGAGCTGAAGAGAAGAGGCGGCAAGTATGGACTTGCATCCCTGTGCGCAGGCGGCGGCATGGGTACGACCGTGATTATCGAAGCACTGTAAGCTTCCGATAAATTTATACACTCTGATCCGTAATTATTTATGCGGGTATTTATAATGATCAGAAATAATTATAATGAACAAAATATCAAAATATAAGTTGGATGCTGATATCAGCAATCAGGAAAGTGTGATCTACGCATTTCAGAATCTTATTATTTTTCTGGCTTCTGCGATCGTCATGCCTATTGTTGTAGGACAGACGCTGGGGCTGGATCAGCTTCAGATCGCACAGATGCTGCAGCGGACATTTTTTCTGTGCGGTATCGTTACTTTTGTGCAGGTAAGATGGGGACATGGCTTGCCGATCCAGGATGGACCGGCAGGACTGTGGTCCGGAATCTATATTTCTGTAGCAACGCTGACCACAAACAGTGGGGGAAGCCTGGAAACTTTACGGGCAAATCTGGAAATGGCTCTGATGATCAGTGGCTGTCTCGTGATGCTGCTTGTATGCACAAACCTGCTTCGAGTGATTTCCCGTTTCTTTACGGGGACAATCAACGGAATTGTCATCATTTTAATGACGTTACAGATCAGTGCAAGCATCATGAAAGGATTCATAGGATACAAGTTTGAGGATTCGGTGGAAAAACAAAAAGCTTTTTTTGTGGCGGTTGTTACGCTGGTTACGATTTTTGGACTCTTACGTTTTGCGAAAGGATTCTTAAAAAGCATTGCAACTTTTGTTGGAGTGGCGGTCGGATGGATCCTGGCTGCCTGTCTCGGAATCAGTGGATCAAAGCTGGACACGGGAAACCGCATCTTCGGCTTGCCGGAGGTATTTGCATGGGGAGAACCGGCGTTTGATGTCGGCATCGTCATTACCTGTGTCATCGGGGCTACGGTTTTGCTGTCCATGTCATTTGCCAGTATCGAGGGGATTGGGAATGCTGTCTATGGAAAAACGAAGCCGGAGCAGATCAGGCGTGGCATATTCTTTCACGGAGCAGCAGAAATCCTTGCCGGCATTTTCCCAACGATCGGGTTTATGCCTTATGTATCTTCTATCGGAATTGTGGAAATGACCGGGGTTGCTGCAAAGAAGCCGTTTTATCTGGTTGCTGCCGGAATGGTTCTGATGGGGTTGCTGCCGGGAGTGGGTGCTTTCTTTGCATCTATACCGGAGCCTGTAGGTAATGGTGCACTTTTGGTTATTTTCGCCTTGTGTCTGACGCAGGGGATTAAGCAGATCGTGCAGAGTGGATTCGATCAACGAAGTGAATATGTGACCGGTGTATCCCTGATGATCGGTGCAGGCGTCATGTTCCTGCCATCTGATACATTTGACGGTCTTCCGACGTTGGCAGTCTGCCTTTTGTCCAATGGGCTGATCGTTGGCGTGGCAGCAGCGCTGGTGCTGGACAGAATTTTGAGCGGTATGAAATAAAAGCTAAAAATCAATGCGAAAAAATATGACACAAGGAGATGACACAATGGCACTAATGACAGGAGCTCAGTACATTGAGAGCTTAAGAAAATTA
>CAKQVC010000288.1 GCA_934277655.1 uncultured Clostridia bacterium | reverse complement strand
GATGGAAAATCATTATAATCTGCTGTATCGGGAAGATGAAAGAGAACTGATTCCAATATGCAGGCAGATGGGTGTATCACTGATGCCATACAGTCCGCTGGCAGCAGGACATCTGACACGCCCTGAATGGAATACGGATACGCTGCGCAGTAAAACAGACCGTGTTGCCATGGGAAAATATGACAGCACACAACAGCAGGACATGGAAATTGTCCGCTGCGTACACGAATTGTCATTAAGATATGGTGTGAAAATGCAGCAGATTGCGCTGGCATGGCACTGGGCAAAAGGTGTCAGTTCGCCGATTATCGGAGCAACAAAGGCATCACATCTGGAAGATGCCGCAAAGGCGCTGGATATTCAATTATCAGCAGAAGACGTGGCATATCTGGAGGAGGCATATGTCCCGCACCGGATAGTAGGCGCAATTGATCATAACCCGGCGGAAGGCGTTATGCTGCTTGATGAGAAAAAGTAAACATATGCAGATGAAACTGTCTTAAATGAACAGGGAAAGATTGATTATCATGTATTTAAGCCGGTGCTTTTTGAGTTTCCGATATACGAGTATTTCAAGACGGGCGAGAAAGCCGGGGATTGTGCGAAAATGAATTGATTTTCCGGTTCATCTGAGAGCAGACAGAAAGAAAATGCCGTAAGGCGGCAGAATGAGGTGAATGATGACAATATATGAAGCCAGTGAAAAATATCATATTCCAATTAAAATATTGCAGGAATATGAAAGCTGGGGATTGTGCAGTGAGGTAAAAAAGGTCATGGGTTCATGGCATTATGATGAAAGTGATATTGAACGGCTCAGCATGATTATGACACTGCATGACGTCGGTTTTACCAATGAAGAAATTCATAAGTATATGTCGTTGTGGACGCTTGGTGAACCGACCAAAGAAGAACGTAAAAAAATTTTGATTCAAAAAAGAAACGAAATGTTAGATGAAATCCATTTCAAGGAGAAACAGCTGGAACGGCTGGATTATCTGCGGTATGAGATTGGATTGGAAAGGGACAGCGATGATTAAAAAGAGTATTGCGATTGTGTCCGTGATTGCAGCTTTTTTAATGGGGGCAGGAATTACAGCAATGTATACCGCAGTACAGGCAGGAGCGGGGCAGGAACAGACTTTGAGCCTGAACCGGATTAACATGGATATTGAAGATGCAGATGGTGGATACTACAATGCTTTGGCAGATGTGGAAATCTATTATGAACAGGGAAAACCCATTTATATGTCCGTTGAAAATCCGGCGCTGTTATCGTTTCAGCTTTCTTCAAAATATCATGGAGGAATCTGGCTGCTGAATCAGGAAGAAGGAAATCAGATGCTTTCAGATTTAAAAGATATGAAAGAACAGTTTAATCAGCAGGGGCTGGAAAAATATTGTGAACAGGTGGAACGAATGATACAGCAGCTTGATAATGCCGGTCCAGTAACAGGTGCCGGTACATAGTGTGAAAACAAATCTCCCTGATTGCAGATGAGAAATCGCCTGCGCGAATTTCTCATCGCAGCTTCGCGACAAAGTCGCTTTTTATCGCAGAGCCAAATAAGATTTGGCTCGCGATTCCTCCGGCATTAAAATGCCTGCGGAATGAGGAATAGTGTAAAAAATATAAAATTTTTGGAAAGTGCAGTAAAATTCTTGAACTTAAAGTTAGGTTTAATGTTAATGTAAGGGCATGGAATTATTAAAATTTATTAGCAGAAATCACAAATGGAGTATAATGATGGGAAATTTACATGAAACAGATGCAGAATTTATGAAACGTTTTGAACAGTTTGTGTATAATGAGGTTGTCAATGAAAAAGACCAGCAGTTAGAAGAACCGGTCAGGGATTTGGCGATTCTTGCAACACTGGTGGGCTGTCAGGGAATTGATGCGTACAAGGAATACCTTGTGAAAACTTTAGAACATGGAATGTCACCGGTAGCTGTTAAAGAAATGGTTTATCAGGCGACGGATTATCTGGGATATGGCAGAATGTTACCTTTTTTAAAGGCAACTAATGAAGTTTTTGAAGAACAGGGCGTTGCGCTGCCATTAGAAGGACAGGCGACAACGACTATGGAAGACCGTCTGGAAAAAGGAATTGCCGCACAGGCAGAGATTTTCGGAGAACGAATGAAAGAAGCATGGAAAGCAGGACACATCAACCGCTGGCTGGCGGCAAACTGCTTTGGCGATTATTATACGAGAACGGGACTGGACCTTGCACAGCGCGAAATGATTACATTCTGTTTTCTGATGGCACAGGGCGGCTGTGAACCGCAGCTTACGGCACACGCAAAAGGCAATATGAATATGGGAAATGACAAGGCATTTTTAATCCGTGTTGTTTCGCAGTGCCTGCCATACATTGGTTATCCACGCAGTTTAAATGCGATTGCCTGCATCAACAAAGCGGCAGAAAACGAATAATAAGAGTGAAAATGCGGTAGAAGGCGGGAAACAAAAAAGTAAAGCAGGAAAAATGTGAGAGAAAATTCAGGGGAGGAATCAAGGTGGAGCTTCGCGTCTTAAATTATTTTTTAATGGCAGCAAGAGAAGAAAATATCACAAAGGCGGCGGCAATTCTTCATGTGACACAGCCGACACTTTCAAGACAGCTCATGCAGCTTGAAGAAGAACTCGGCGTGCGGCTTTTTGACAGAAGCAGCCACAATATTGTACTGACAGAAGATGGTATGTTAC
>CAKQVC010000287.1 GCA_934277655.1 uncultured Clostridia bacterium | reverse complement strand
GTTGGAGGCAATCATGTTGTCAGAGCGGACAGAAGCCCGACTTATTCTATGACTTGTATTATGATAGGTGCGGTTATCAATACGATTCTTGATCCATTATTTATTTTTGTATTTGGATGGGGAATTAAGGGCGCTGCATGGGCAACTGTGATTGGGCAGATCGTTTCTGGAATTCTGGTAGTTGTATATTTTTGGAAATTCCGAAATATGAGTCTGACAAGTGAGATGCTGAAACCGAGAATGAGATACCTGAAGGCAATTATTTCACTGGGGCTTGCTTCCTGTATTAACCAGATTGCCATGGCAATTGTGCAGATCGTGCTGAATAATATTCTGCGTTATTATGGTGGAAATTCGGTTTATGGAAGTGATATTCCGATTGCGTGTGTTGGAGTTATTTCTAAGGTAAATCAGGTATTTATGGCTATCTGCATTGGAATTTCTCAGGGAAGTCAGCCAATCTGGGGATTTAATTACGGAGCGAAAAAATATGACAGAGTTCGACAGGCGTATTGTTATTCTGTAACTGCCTGTACGGTAATCGCAACGATATTCTTTTTATGTTTCCAGCTGTTTCCACACCAGATTGTGGGGATTTTTGGAACAGGAAGTGATCTGTATTTCCAGTTTGCGGAACGTTATCTGAAAATCTTTATGTTTATGACATTTGCAAATGGAATTCAGCCAATGTCATCCGGATTCTTTACATCTATTGGAAAGGCGAAGCTGGGTATTGTTATGTCATTGACACGACAGGTAATTTTCCTGTTGCCATTGATTGTTATCTTCCCGTTATTTATGGGAATTGATGGCGTGATGTATGCAGGTCCGATTGCTGATGCTGCGGCATTTGTGCTGGCGATTGTGTTTGCCAGAAGAGAGTTGGCGAAGATGCGTGGAGTAGAAGCGTAAGAAACTTAAGAGATATAATAGAGTAGCAAGAGTTAAATGTTATAAAAGCATACAGAATAAGAAATTTTTTATTTTAGTAAAAGAAAAAGTCCTTCCGAGATTAACGAGATAAGAATTTATCTGAAGCATCTGGAAGGACTTTTTAAATAAGAGGGTATTTTTAAGTTGCTTTCGATACATAGTTTTACACGGAATAACTGTTATGCAGTTTATTCGGAGAGACTTACTTGATTCGGCTAAAAAATATCCTGCTGTGTAAGATTATAAAACTGATCGAACAGTTCCACCTGGAAACTTCCGGGACCGGAGCTGTTTTTTTCTGCTTTTTCCCCGGCAATGCCAAATTCTGTAGCAGCAGATACGGCAGCAGTGAACGGATCGGTAACTGCCAGATAAGTAGCACAGATCATTCCAAGCATACATCCGGTTCCGGTAATCTGCGACATGGCAGGAGTGCCGCGCGTAATGAATGTACATTTGTCGGCTGAGACAACCATATCTTCTTTTCCGGTAATAAGGAGTGTGGTGTTCCACTGAGCTGCTTTTTCCTGGAAGAGTTCCAGCAGGTGGGAACGGTTGGCGTCTGTGAGCGTATCCTGTGTACCTGCGTCGATACCGATTGCGTGGGCGGTCTGTCCGGACATCGCAAGGAGTTCGGACATATTTCCTTTTAGAAGTTCTGGCATATGAATGTTCATAAGTTTTTGCGCAAATTCATAGCGAAGAGTACTGCATGCAGTTCCTACCAGATCGAGCATGACTGGAATGTGAATGCTGCCGGCAGTTTTTAAGGATTTCGGCATGGACTCCATACGGGCATCGGTGATGTTCCCGAGATTTAGTGCCAATGCCTGTGCGTGGCTGGTGATTTCAGCTACTTCTGCAGGGTGTTCTGCCATGATTGGGCGGCCTCCTGCCGCCAGGATGATATTGGCACAGTCATGGATAGAAATCGGATTAGTGATGCAATGAATCAGCGGCTGTGCTGTTCTGGTGAGTTGTCTGGTTCTTGTCTGATTTTCGATCATATACTTTTGCTCCAAGGCTTTGCTGAAATTTGGCAAGCATTCCTGAGTGGCTTAATGCTTTCAGGAAGAAGTAGGCGATGGTACCGCCCATGCAGGTTGCTGCCAGAAACATTGGTGTGTAAAAGAATGCGTTCAGTCCACTTCTTCCCATAAGAAATGCCATGACAGGATAGGAAACCAGAGAACCGATAATACCGGTTCCGAAGATTTCACCGATCACTGCGCAGATAATCTTTCCATGAGAAGCGCGGTAGAAAACGCCTGATAAAAATGCGCCGAATACGGCACCTGTCAGTGCAAGTGGCGGGATACCCATAAACATCATACGGATAATTCCGATGAGAGTGGCACATAGAAGTGAATACCATGGTCCCAGAAGTACGGAACAGACGATGTTGATCAGGTGTGCGGTCGGGCACATTCCCTCGATTCTCAGAATTGGTGAAATGACTACGCCGATGGCAACCATCATGGCGAGCATAACCATTCGGAATGTTTTTGCTCTGTCTGTGTTCATTGTGAACCTCCTTAAGTTGTAGAATATAAAAAATCTGCCGGAATAATACACTGGCAGATTTCGATTCATTCATACATTCCCTACGCTGGCATTATCCATATCAGGTGCGGTCGAAGATATATCTTCCTCTCAGCCTGTCACACAGGCTCCCGTTGTTATTATCCATATGCAAATTTTTTTACTGCTGTTAGGGTAACACAACAGTATGGAAAAGTCAATGAGAGATGATTGTAACTGGTTTTGGTTCGTGTTACAATTTAACCAAATCAAGTAAGTCCCCTGCTTCAACTGAGAAGAGCAATAAGCAGTGGGT
>CAKQVC010000286.1 GCA_934277655.1 uncultured Clostridia bacterium | reverse complement strand
CCGTCAGGTCAGCGGTGTTGAAAATGCTGTCGGCAGCTATTCTCAAGATGTACTTTTTTCGCTGGATGGAAGCAATGCCGGAGATAAAGTTGCCCATACCCACGCTTTGCTGGAAAATATAAATACGCCGGATTTACAGGCGGGAAATCTGCCTGACAAACCAAACCAATGTGTTGGCGATGCCCGGTACTTTACAGAAGATGATATCGGCAAGACGATCGTACTTTCTGCAAGCAACGATTCCGATACCCTGGACATGTTTGCCTATACGAAGTATGAACTTGTTGGTATCTGTGAGTCCCCGCTGTATCTCAACTTTGAACGTGGATCCACCTCTCTGGGCGATGGCAGTGTGTCCACTTATTTCTATATTCCATCGAAAGGTTACAATAGCGACGTTTATACCGAAATTTATGTTGCCATGGACAATCCTGGCAGAATATATTCTGACGAATATCAGGCTGCCGCAGATAAGCTGGAGCAGCCCCTTACCGATGTTCTGGAAAACTGTGCGGATCGACGCTATGATGACGTACTTGCCAAGGCACAGGATAAGGTCTCTGATGGGGAGAAAAAACTGGACGATGCAAAAGCAGAGCTTGCTGATGCACAGAAAAAAATCACGGATGGCGAAAAAGAAATTACAGACGGAGAAAAAGAGCTTGCATCTAATGAAAAAAAGCTGGCAGACTTTCAGACAGAAAAGAAATCAGCATACGATGCTCTCGCCCAGCAAAAATCTCAGATTGATGCCATGGAAGGCACGCCTGCCTATGACCAGGCCCTCGAGCAGTATACAGCAGCAAAAGAAACTGCTGATGCTAAGTTTGCGGAAGCACAGCAGCAATTAGACGTAGCAAAAGCCACTTTGGATCAAAAAGAAGCGCAGCTTTCATCCAGTGAAAAAAAGCTGCGCAATGCACGTTCAGAACTTGCCGCACATAAAAAAGAACTACAAGATGGTAAGGACGATCTGAAAGACGGAGAAAAGAAAGTTGCCGACGCTGAAAAAAAGATAAAAAAAGCAAAGAAAAAAATCAGCGAGATCCAGTCGCCGAAAACCTATGTGCTCAGCCGTGAAACCAATATCGGCTATGTATGTTTTGACAATGATACCAATATCGTAGACTCCATTGCAAAAGTTTTTCCGGTGTTTTTCTTCTTGGTAGCGGCCCTTGTCTGCATGACTACCATGACCCGTATGATTGATGAACAAAGAACCCAGATCGGAGTGCTGAAAGCATTGGGATACAGCCGCTGGCGCATCATGGGAAAATATCTGTTCTACTCGATAAGTGCTTCTCTTCTAGGTGGCATCATCGGCTTTTTCGTTGGTATCACACTGTTTCCGGAGATCATCTGGACAGCTTACGGTATGATGTACGATTTTGCAGACCTGACAACAACCTTGAACTGGAAGCTGGGAATTTTATCGATTGCGGCTGCCGTAGCCTGCTGTGCCGCTGCTACCTTGTACTGCTGTTTCTCGGAACTTTCCAATGTCCCCGCAGAACTCATCCGCCCAAAAGCCCCTGCTGCAGGCAAACGAATTTTACTGGAGCGAATACCTCTCGTCTGGGACAAACTGAAATTCCTGCATAAAGTATGTCTTCGGAATATTTTCCGCTACAAAAAACGATTTTTCATGATGTTGCTTGGGATTTGTGGTTGTACTGCACTTTTAATAACTGCTCTTGGGCTGAGCGATTCGATCAAGAACATCGTAACGGCACAGTACGATGAAATCTATCATAATGATTATACGATCACGTTTGACAGCAATATTTCTCAGAAAGAGAAAGAACAGTTTGTTTCCGAGAACCGAGACTACATTGACGAAATTCTTTTTGTCGATGCTCTGTCTGTAGATATCCGTACGGCTGGCAAGACGAAATCGATCAATATGATTGCTGCTGACCCAAACGACCCGATCGCAGATTTCATTACATTAAAAGATAAAGATGGTCTGCTTGCATATCCATCTGCCGGAAACTGTATTCTGAATGAGAACCTGGCTGAAAACCTGAATATTTCTGTCGGCGATGAGATCACACTCTATGACAGTGATATGCGTGAAATGAAAGTAACTGTACAGTCTCTTTGCACGAATTATGTTTACAATTATGTTTATGTAAACAACGAGACCTTTACTTCTTTCTGGGGAAAACCGGATGCGAATACCGCTCTGGTCATTGCCAAGGATGGAATCACTGGCAATACTGATTCCGGATCAACCGCAGCTTCCGAATCCGCATCTGCATCTGGATCTGAATTGAAAGCCGGACCGGAATCTGCATCCGAAACGCAAACCAGCACGACAAGTGACAGTCGCCTGTCCTCGTCCACGCTACATAAGATCAGCGCTGCTTTGATGGATGCTGATCATGTGGTTTCCATCAGCCTGACACAGGATATGCGAGATCGCGTAAATAATATGATGAAGAGTCTGGACGCCGTGATTGCTCTGATCATGGCATGTGCTGGCGCGTTGGCATTCATCGTTCTTTATAATCTGACGAATATCAATATTACAGAAAGAATCCGAGAAATCGCAACCATCAAAGTTCTTGGCTTCTATCCATCTGAAACCAACGCTTATGTATTCCGTGAAAATCTTGTGCTTACGGTTATCTCGGCACTGGTGGGTATTCCTGCAGGAAAAGCCTTTCATAGCTTCGTCATGAGCGAGATCCAGGTCGACCTGCTGAGCTTCGATATTCACATCCAGCCGACAAGTTATCTGATCGCAGTCCTTATGACGATTGGATTCGCAT
>CAKQVC010000285.1 GCA_934277655.1 uncultured Clostridia bacterium | reverse complement strand
TCCATGGAGACTTCCTTAAATAAGCTGACGGATGCACTTGACAGTTCAAAAACCAAGATTTCCAGCTTGTTGTCACCATTGATGCCGCTTCGGTCAAGATATTCCCGGTATCCCAGATATTCGGTAATACGGTAGAGTGCCTTATCCGCCTGCTCTATGGTCATGTTTTTTAGGTGAGTCCGCACAGATTTAGTGCTACCTGCTGCGTGTCCATTCAGACCGCCATATTCCACTGCAGCGTCCAGTACCGGCAGGTCTCTTTCCATGCTGATCTGCACCGCATGAAGGGCATCGGCTTTTTTCATATAAGTTCCGACTTTATAGTAAATCTGCAGGAAAGCTTCTGTGTCATAGGGATTCACAGCCAGCCGGAATACATTCAGGATATCCGTAACGATACGGTGAGAAAAGAACACCATATCCATCTGCCGCATCCGGTAAGGAAGTTTCTGACGCTCTAAAAGATCGATCAACGGCAGCGCACATTCATTATCTCTGTACAAAACAGCTGTCTGCTCTTCCTGTCCTGCTCCCGCACAGGATTCTGCGACTTTTATCAGATATTGATACTGTGCAGCTCTGCCGGATGCTGCGATCTCACGGATTGGGGATTTTTCTTCCCTGACCGGCACCATAGATTTCTCGTGTCGGAAAAGATTCTTCTGTATGAAACGGTCCGCCGCTTTTACGATCTGCCCGTTTGACCGGAAATTTTGTTCCATCAGCAGGACTTCGGCGCCCGGATGATCCTTCTCAAAGTCCAGCAGTGCCTGTGGATAGGCTGCCCGAAAGCCATAGATACTTTGGTCTTCGTCTCCGACCATAAGCAGGTTTTCTGTTTTTGATGCCAGCAGCCGGATGATGGCATGCTGGATCCTCGAAGTGTCCTGCGCTTCATCGACGCAGATATATGGATATTGGTTTTGAAAATGTTCCAAAAGCTCCGGAAATTTTCGTAGCATGTTATATGCATAGATCATCTGATCGTCGAAATCCATCCATCTGCTGTCCCGCATATTGCGGTAGTACTGCCTGTAGATCTTGCCGATATGCAGTTTATCATCCAGGCTTTTTTCCAGTTCCTGAATTTCAGCATCCGTCAGCATCATATTTTTAATGTACGTGATCAGCGTCCGCACAGTTTTCAGGTCACTTTCGGTCGGATAATCCTGCTGAGTCTGTTGAAAGATTGAAGCAAGCAAAGCTGTTATCTGTTTTTCGTCTTTAATCAGTTCAAAGGGCGGTCTTTCGGTCATTCTTCCATAATATTGAATGATTTTCGCGCAGATACCATTAATAGTGCGGAACTCGAAACGCTCTGCCAGTTCCTTGCCGAAGTAAGCGGCACATCTGTGCTTCATATCTTTCGTTGCGGCAACGGTATAGGTAACAGTCAGGATGTTTTCCGGCGGAATACCGCAGCACAGTGCCATATAGCCCAATCTTGTGACCAGAACCGTTGTTTTCCCGGATCCCGGCACAGCAAGAAGCAGTACCGGGCCATCGACCTTTTGTACTGCTTTCTTTTGCTGCTGATTCAGTTCTATAGGAAATTTTTCTTCAAACTCCTGCCAGTTCATTTTATTTCTTTATTCCTTTTCACTGCAGAGCCGATCTTCCCAACCGGCATCCGGTGCCTTGTTTGGGCACAACTTCGGAGTGCTCCGTCCGCATCCTTTTCTATTATCTTCTGCTGTTCTTCAGCTGATTTTAGTCAGCCAGCTCTTTCCGCATGTTCACCAGTTTTCGGAGCAGGCGATTCAGATCGTTGACACGTCTGCATACTACATAAGTATTTTCTTCATGATGCATGAAGATGGTATTTAGTGTTTGGTTCAGATCCTCACAAAGCCCGTCTACCGCTTTTGCGAAACTCTCACGCAGGTCGCGGCTGCCGTCTTCGGAAACTTTTCCTCCTCGGAAAAAGTCTACCGTACTGATCTCATAGTGATATTCAATGCCAAACATTTCCGATACCCGGGCGGACAGTTTATTCTTAATATCATTCATATGCGCTTCCAGCATGCGCGGATTGCTTCTGAAATTTTCCGCAAACTCAGCGGCTTCCTTTTTCAGTTCTGCGAAATAGTCGTTCAGCTCTTTAAATTTCGTATCGAATTCGTTTGCCGGCATATTCAGTGCCGTGCGGTAAAGAGTAATCTGAGACAGCGCACTTTCGATGATATCACGCATTTTCAGCTTCGCAGACTGCTCTACGATTTCCTTCACGGTTGTACGGCAGTCCTCTTCGATCGCACTCTTCAGTTCCTCAATGCCAGTGCCTTTTTTGGCGCTGACCGGGAACAACTGGATGTCCGAAACCCCCATCAACTTACAGATCAGTTTATGGCAGTATGCCAGATAGTCCTGTAAGTCCTCCTCATCAATGGAGTCCACCTTGTTGACCGCAAAATAGAATTTCGATGCAAATTCTTTCGCATTTTCCAGAAAATCGATTTCAATCTGATTGATCGGGCTGTCCACAGAAAGCATAAAAATGACGGCATCACTTTCCTTTACATAGGAATAGGCTGCATCGGAATTTTTCTGGTGTACAGATCCAACTCCCGGCGTATCCACAAAGGTCAGTCCTTTTTGAAGGAACGGTGCCGGACAGTACAATTCTACCTGCGAGACACCCAGATGGTTATCATTATTTTCCTGCTCGTTGATATACGAAGACATCTCATCAAAGCCGATTTCCTTGACGATCCCGTTATCAAAACGCACAGTTGCTGCCTTTTCGCCGTACTCGATGGTCGTAACGACCGCTGTTACCGGTACGATCCCTAC
>CAKQVC010000284.1 GCA_934277655.1 uncultured Clostridia bacterium | reverse complement strand
GCCTGGCTGCATCTGCATGCATGGGTTTCGTCTCCCAGAAATCCGCAAGGACAAGGATTAGATGCAGCGATCAAACTGAAAGATGCCGGGAAAACATACAACTGTCCTCTTCGCAAAATCCGGATTTTTCCATCTTCCATTGGTTTCCGTAAAAGTTCCGTTTTTTCTCTCGGAAACTCCAGAAATTCGTCCATAAATAAAATTCCGTTATGTGCGTAGGAAATTTCGCCCGGCATGGGTTCTATTCCGCCTCCCAGCATGCCTGCCGGCGTTACTGTTTTATTGATTTCACGAAATGGTCTGCGGCTGATATAGGGTGTATATTGGTCCAGTTTTCCTGCCAACGAATAAATCATAGACGTTTCCAGTTGTTCCTTTGCTGTCATATCCGGAAGGATCGTCGGAATTCTCCGAGCAAGCATAGTCTTTCCTGTTCCCGGAGATCCGATAAGAAGCAGTCCATGTTTTCCGGTAACAGACGTCACGATGGCTTCTTTTGCCTCTTCATGCCCCCGGATATCCGCAAAATCCAGACTGCTGTCGTGTTCGCTGTCTTTTTCTTCTTCGATTCCTGTTTTTTCCTGATATATCTTTCGCTTTGCTTTTCCCTGTAGGATTTCCACAAGTTCTCTGAGATTTTTTACCGGTATGACTTCTGTTTCGGTATCTCGGACCGAAAACTCTGCTTCATCCATATTTTCTTCAGCAACGAACACCTGCCGCACTTTCTTTCTGAGCCCGGTCATCATAGGTAGAACACCTCTAACCCCGCTGACGTTACCATTTAAGGTCAACTCACCGATAAAAGCTCTCTCTTCCAGATTTTCCTGCTTTAAAATTCCCTGGGAAGCCAGGATCCCAACTGCAACTGCAAGGTCGTAATGGCTTCCTTTTTTATGGATCCATGCCGGAGACAGGCTGACAGTTATCCGTCCGCGGGGATACTCAAATCCGCTGTTCAAAATAGCACCCCTGACTCTCTCTGATGATTCCTTAACTGCTGTGTCTCCCAGCCCGATAATATGAAAAGATGGAAGCCCTCTTTCACTGTCTGCCTCCACTGTCACTTCTACGCCTTCGATGCCGGACAATGCGGCAGTTTTCGTAATTGCAAGCATTTTAGCCTCCCTACCTATATTTCTGCTCCCCTGATCAGCTCTGCTGTGATTTCAGCCACCAGAAATTCAACCTGATCATACGGCAGGCAGGTCTGACTTAAAAATTCCTGTGCACAATTTCTTATGTGTCTTTTCTTTCTTTCATCGACCGCTTCTCTGCCTGATCCGTACTGATCATTCAGCCTTGTCTTGACCTCTGCAAACACCAGTGTATTTTCCTTCTTGGCAATGAGATCCAGTTCTCCCCACTTACAGACAAAATTTCGTTTGATCACATGATATCCTTCCTGTTTTAAAATTGCCGCAGCCAGAAATTCGCCTGCGTCGCCAATCCTGCGTCGATAATCCGTCTGATTTTCTGACCTCGTCTTCTCATGCTTTATACTTTCATGATTATAAACTCCGTTCATGCTTTCCTCTTGACTCCATTTTACTTATTTTTCTTGTTATTTTTTTCTAGTAAAATTTTACATTAGCTTTCAACTTTTGTCAATCCCATTTTCATATATTACTTTTCGCACAATAAAACAGAGACAGGATACTACCTTTCACCGGGGTTTTCCTGCCTCTATTATGCTTTTTATAAATTTTCTTCAAACTCTTTGATCATCGATTTTATATCGGCACGATCAGTGAGCAGATTATAGCGAGAGCCATTCTCGCCTGACAGATCAAATTCCAATGTCTCCGCAGATTTTATAAGCAAATCCCTTATTTCCTGTTTCTCTAAGATATCCGGTGATGTCATTAATCTTAAGAAAAGGCCTTCTGCTTTTGGCATGCTGTAGTCTTTATATAGGAAAGATTTTTCTGCCACATAATTGACATTGCGAATTGCAACAAATGTCTCTGAAGCATAAACTTTAACCTGCATCTGCCCTGCCATCTTGTTATAATCATTGTCCTCCGTCAACATTTTTATCTGCTGAATACCATGCTTTATTTCGTTTAAATTACTGCTTAGATTACGCATAATGCCCGTATTAAGGTGATAGAATTCTATGCAGAGAATAACAACAGTCATGACTAAAACAAGGAAAATTAGTCTTATAATATTATTTTTTTTATTTTTTATTATCATACTCGCAATTCATTTTTCTCATAGTACGGTGTATCGGCCTTGTAAACATATCCCTTATTCTTTCCTTTCTACTGGTTTTAGCCATACTATACTCCATTGTCTTCACACCCTCATAGCATTTACCATTCCTTTCTCAAATTCATGCAATACCCTTTACTGATTGGTACTGCAGTTTACTTCAGCCCTTCTGTGCCTTCGACACAGTGCGATTATATATGTTTGTTAACAATATAACATGCTCACACAATTTTGTCAATAATATTATGTTTAATATAATACTCTCAAACTTCGCACATGCATAAGTGCGTATGCACCTTGAAAATTCAATAAAATTTGGCAATAGAATAGCATGAAACCATCTGGTTTGGTATAATTGAATTGAGCAAAAAACAATCATAACCGGAGGTCCATGCTATGCTTAAAAGTATATCGAAATCTTTCAGTATCTGTTTCTGCTCATTTTCTCAAATCGCAGCATATACATGAACCTGATCACCGGTCGCAATACCCCTGCTTTTGCGAAAGATAACATGCTTAGTTAAATAAAATTCTTATACCTAAATTCGTCGAATTACTCATAAAGCATCGTGCACTTTTCCTTTG
>CAKQVC010000283.1 GCA_934277655.1 uncultured Clostridia bacterium | reverse complement strand
TAACGCCTGTGGAGATAGTAGGTTACGAGGTCGATGAAGCAGGAAGCCCATTGGCTTTAGACAATGGGTAGTTCACGACCCTGTTAACGGATTCTTAGGATTCAGCGTGCCTCTTCTAGGTGCAGTAGTTTATTGGATTTTCGACAGAAAGCTGAAGAAAGAAGCTAATGAAGCTAAGTAAAGAAAGAAGATGAATTATAAAATGAAAAAGATTTTATATAACGCTAAG
The DNA here is from genome assembly GCA_934277655.1 of uncultured Clostridia bacterium. Taxonomy (GTDB): domain Bacteria; phylum Bacillota; class Clostridia; order Peptostreptococcales; family Anaerovoracaceae; genus CAG-238. Next base: position 2,586 of record CAKQVC010000283.1, on the reverse strand, counting down.
GTTTATGTAGAACAGAATGTGTTCGAAGAAGCTGTACTTGTTGATGACGGATATATTGAAGCCGTTGGCAAAAACGATGAAATTCTAGCTCTTAAGGATGATGACACTGAATTAATTGATTGTGAAGGAAAGACTTTGATTCCAGGATTAAACGATTCTCATCTTCACTTCATGCAGTTTGGTGAGACATTAAATCAGGTAAATATTGAAGGCGTTACATCAATTGATGAAATGGTAGAACGTTGCCAGGACTTCCTTGCAAGATATCCCGAAAAGTGCAAGAACGGTATGCATGCAATTGGATGGAACCAGGACTATTTTGTAGATGGAGACAGACTTCCTAACAGACATGACCTGGATAGAATCAGCACTGATTTCCCAATTGTACTTGAAAGAGTTTGCGGACACATCGTTTCATCAAACACTAAGGCAATTGAAATTCTAGGAATTGATGGAGATTCTCCACAGTTCCCTGATGGAGAATTCTTAATTGGCGAAGATGGATATCCAAATGGAATCTATACTGCAAATGCGTGCAACGTTGTAAAAGCTATTATTCCAGATTTCTCAATGGAAGAAAGAAGAAAGATTTTACTTGATACAATGAAATATGGCGTTGCTCACGGACTGACAACTGTACAGAGTAATGATGTAGGAACAACATTTATGGATGGACCTGCAGCATTTAAGATGTTCCATGAAGTATATGACAGCGGTGAAGCGCTGCTACGTTACAGACACCAGGTTTGCTTCAACAACTTCGAAGAATTCGAAAAATATCTTGAAGAAGGCGAATATGCAAATGGAGAGTATGACAAGTACGATGGATGGCTTACACTAGGACCTCTTAAGTTATTTAAGGATGGAAGTTTAGGCGCTCGTACTGCTTTGATGAAGAATGGCTATGTAGGCGATGAAGATAATCATGGCCTGGAATGGATCAAACCAGAAGAAATGGACAAGTACTGCCAGCTTGCAAAGAAGCATAATCTTCAGGTAGTTACACATGTAATCGGTGATGCTGCCATTGAGAAGACAATGGACTGCTACGAAAGAGCTTTTGTTGATGGAGAAAATAAACTTCGTCATACATTGATTCACTGCCAGATTACAGACAAGGAATTGCTTGATAGAATTGTAGAAAAGGACATTCTTGTAGGCGCTCAGCCAATTTTCCTTGACTACGATATGAACATTGTAGAAAATCTTTGCGGAAAAGAACTCGCTTCAACTTCATATGCTTGGGGAACACTTCAGAGAAATGGCGCGCATATCGCTTACGGAACAGACTGCCCTGTTGAATCATGCAACCCATTCCCTAACATTTATATGGCTGTTACACGTAAGGACAGAAGCGGAAAGCCAGAAGGCGGATTCTATCCTAATGAATGCGTTACAGTCCAGGATGCAATTGACGCATACACAGTCGGAAGTGCATATATGGAATTCGCAGAAGATCATAAGGGAAGAATCAAGAAGGGCTACTATGCTGACATGGTACTTCTTGATAAAGATATCTTCACAATCGATCCAATGGAAATCAAAGACATGTTACCAGTAATGACAATGGTTGGCGGAAAAATCGTATACGACAGAATGTAAAAATAGTCATATACGCATTATCAAAACTTTCAGAAACTCACACTTTTTACCGGGTGTGGGTTTCTTTTTGGAAGAAGTTCTAGACTATGCAGAAAAATTCATATTATGCATAATAATAAAGTGTTTTTATAATGTATTAATATTATGCATGATAAAACGGTAAAAATACATAGCGATAAAGCGATAAAAAAATCAAAATATTTTCGAAAAGTAAGGAAAACCCGCCCTAAAGTAGAAAATTACAAGGCATTTTCAAACAAAAAATGCGGTGTGAAAAGGACAAAACAGCGCCTAAAGGCTTTGCAAATAATACAGACCTTTTTTTGTGATTTTTGAACCACTCCTGCCCTGGCTGACGCTAATAATGGAGCAGTCGTAGGCGTTCCGCGCATTTTGGACTTACTCGATAAATTTAATTTTAAGGCGACATTCTTCATTCCGGGGCATACGATAGATACATACCCGGAAATCTGCAAAGAAATCGTCGCCAGAGGGCATGAGGTTGGACATCACGGCTATGTGCATGAAGACCCTACATTCCTTTCGTGGGAAGAGGAAGAAGCAATCATCGTCAAGGGACTTGAAGCATTAAAACGCATTGGTGTTACACCTGTCGGATACAGATCCCCGGGATTTGATTTCAGTCCGAATACCATCGCGATATTAGAAAAATACGGCATCAAATATGACAGCAGTCTGATGGGAAATGATTTTTATCCATATCATCCGACGCCTTGCACGGTTCATTATGACAGAGGAAACGAGTTCGGCGAGCCTGCAAAACTTGTTGAGATTCCTTGCTCCTGGTATATGGATGATTTCCCTCACTCTGAATTCATTATGACGAGGACCGGAATGAAGCCACAGAGCCAGATTTCTGAGATCTGGACCGGGACCTTTGACTATGGCGTAAAACATGTAGAAAATGGTTTACTTGCTGTTTGCATGCACCCGCAAGTGATCGGACGTCCGCATAACATAACC
>CAKQVC010000282.1 GCA_934277655.1 uncultured Clostridia bacterium | reverse complement strand
AAGCAGACCTGCACATGCTACGCCGACACAGGCATATGTCAAGGCTTTTGCTTCGGTCATTCCGGCAGCAACTCCGGCTTCCTTTACAGCTGCATATCCACCTAGGAATGCGAAAGAAGATCCAAGAAATACCGGAACTTTATTATTTGTTACAAAGTGCATGAACAAGGTTGCCAGACCTGCAAACAGCAGTGTCGTGGAAATGCTCAGACCTGTGATGATAGGTACCAGTACCGTTGCACCGAACATTGCAAACATGTGCTGAAGACCAAGGATCAAGGTCTTAGCGGTGCCGAGCTGGCGTGCGTCATAAACTACTTCATGTTGTTTCATTTTGTCCTCCTGAATAGTCGTAGAAAATTGTTTATCTGGAAGGAACATCTTGCTGCAATTAGTATGACATTGGTGCAGATTGTGTATCTGCGTCTGTCCTATTCGCAAAACACAAGAAAAAAAGTCTTGCTATTCGCAAGACTGTAGTTTTCATGGAAAATCACATTGCGGGATTTTGAAGGCTTTCAAGGTTTCCTTCCTGAATTTTCTTTTCTACCCGGGCTTTTTCTGAAGCCTGTCAGATGTCCTATGCTTGCAGTCTTTGTATGCTGCAGGATTTCAGGAATCCTTTCACTGCAATCAGAAAATCGTGATTCTGTATGTCCAACTTGTATTTCAATCTTGCCGGTCTCTCTGTACCGATTTAAAGATGTTCTTTTCAACTAAATATAATAAAGGAAGAATCGGATTTTGTCAATAGGCAAGTTTTTGTCTTGGGAAGAAATAGAGAATATTAAGTAGATACTGGTTTTTTCAAGCACAAGATGATATAATTAATCTATCTATTTCTAGGAGAATAAGGGAGAAGATTTTATGTCAGATTTAGTATTGTATTTAGGCGTTACGGCTTGCGGTTACTTTCTTGGAAGCCGCATGAGAAGTCAAAGAGAAAAGCTGCATTGGACCGGAAAAGTTCAGACTGTGGCGATTACGGTGTTGGTGCTGCTTATGGGAATGCGCATGGGTTCCAATTCAGAAATTACAGAAAATTTAAAGACAATCGGATTGGCTGCTTTTCTTATGACTATTTTCACCGTAGCTTTTTCCATCGGTGCTGTCGTTGCAACCAGAAAGCTGCTTGGCATTGACCAATATGGAAACTTAATAAAAAAGAAGCAGTCTGCAAAAAAGAAAGAAGAGAATCCATCGGGCAATGCAGAAGATGGTCAGTCGATAGATGGTTCTTTCACGGAAGCATTACATACAGTGGAGAAAATCGAAGAGGAAGAGCAGAAGACCGGCATGAATATGATGACTTTCGTGATCCTTGCGGCGGTTATTATCGGTATGCTGATCGGATACTTTGGTATTCGTCAGATGTTTGCCGGCAATATGGATGGCTTTGACAATGCTGCAGGGCTTGCCATTAAGATCGGTCTTTGTATCCTGCTGCTTTTCGTCGGTATCGATCTGGGGCTGGATGGAACGGTCATTGAAAGTATCCGTACTGTAGGTTTTCGTATTTTGGCGTTCCCACTGGCTACTGTTGTAGGGACCTTAGCCGGAGCGCTGATAGCCGGATTGCTCTTGAAGCTGACGCCGAGAGAAGCCTTAGCGGTTGGTGCAGGATTTGGATGGTACACGCTGGCTCCGGGGATTATCATGGATGCCGGCTATCTGACTGCAAGTGCTATATCGTTTTTACACAATGTGATGCGGGAAATGACTGCAATTCTGTTTATCCCGCTGGTAGCATCGAAGATCGGATATATTGAGACAACTTGCATGCCGGGTGCCGCAGCGATGGATGTATGTCTGCCGATCGTCGAGAAAGCGACAAAAGGCGAAATTGCGGTATACTCCTTTGTTTCCGGTGTTATCCTCAGCGTGTTGGTGCCGGTTCTGGTACCACTGATCGTCGGTTAGAAGCTTAAGACCGCAGTTTATACATTTTATTGCTGACTTTTCGAAGGACAAAAATAAGATCTTTTATTAGTCTGAACAATAAGCATGATCGAAAGGAAAATGAACAGAAGTACTTTAAAAAAAGGCAGAATAAGGAGAATAAAAAGAGTGGTATGGAGGAGTCCGATTGGATAGAATTGATAAGATTATTGCATCACAGGGCATGTATTCCCGAAAGGAAGTAAAAAGCCTGATTTCCAAAAAAAGAGTAACGATTGATGGAATTCCGGTGTCGTCATCTTCACAGAAAGCAGATCCAATGGCCTCGGAGATTGTTGTGAACGGGCAGGTTCTGGAGTTTAAGAAAAATGTTTATTTGATCTTAAATAAACCGGAAGGTTATGTTTCGGCAACAGAAGACCGAGAACATCCGACGGTTCTGGAGCTGGTACCTGATGAATTCCGGGGGCGGGATATTTTCCCGGCAGGAAGATTGGATAAGGATACGACCGGGCTGATGATCATCACAGATGACGGTGCATTGGCACATAATATTCTGACACCGAAAAAACATGTTCCGAAGAAATATCATGTCCGGCTGGATATTCCGGTAACAGAAGAAATGAAAAAGGGATTCGAAGAAGGGGTTGCCTTGAATGATGGTGTTTGTAAGTCTGCGGGACTGGTTCGGACGGGAGAATTTACTGCAGAGGTGACACTTAGAGAAGGACGTTATCATCAGATCAAGCGTATGTTTGGATGCTTTGGCGGCGAGGTCGTGGAGCTGAAAAGGTTGTCCATGGGCGGTCTTGCTCTGCCGGAAGATCTTGAAGAGGGTCAGTGCCGGGAACTGACCAATGAAGAACTGAAGCTGCTGCAGCAGAGCTAATGCAGCAGGGATAATGTAGCAGGGACGAAAACCAGAATTCCATGTTGATACAGTAAGAAAAAAGAAAATTATTTTGGAAAAGCTGTATAAGGA
>CAKQVC010000281.1 GCA_934277655.1 uncultured Clostridia bacterium | reverse complement strand
CGATTACACGGTGTGTTCCATAAATATCAACTTTTTTGTATTCCATAGTGTGGCTCTACTTTTCGTGTATTTTATACCTTATTTTTACGTGAACAATAATACGCAAAATCTATGCCAAGCCCTGGCTTGCATTTTGAAAAGAACATATATTAAGGAAGAATATGCAGTGAATCATTTATTTTTCAGCATTTTATATAATTTTCTTTCTTCGATGCATTTTTTGTTCTTTTCTTTTTTCCGCAAAAAGTGACTTTTTCCGAACACATTTCGTTTCACACGCAAAAATATCGAACACAAATCGGTTCGATATTTTTTAACTGTTCTATTCTACTTTTTCTCTATTGTTTTTTACTGCATTTTGCCTGACTAAATTGCATACTTTTTTTTCTTTCTGACAAGCTGTGTCTGGCTTATTCCAATGGCTTTCGCTGCTTTCCTTGTAGAACCGTATTTTTCGCATGCATATTTGATCAGCCCCTTTTCATATTCATCTACGGCCTGCTGCAGATCAATCTGCACACCGCCTGCTGCACCATTTACATCGTTTTCTTCTCCATCGCTGAAAACTCCACCCTCGAAAATTTCGCTGTGTGTTTCTTTCATTACATCCATCAAGGTAATATCTTCCCCCTTTGCCGATATGATCAGACGCTGCACTACGTTCTCCAGTTCTCTGACATTACCAGGCCATGGCAGTTGTTTCAAGTAATCCATAGCACTGTCTACAATTCCGCGGCTTGTACCAAACTTCCGACTATATTTCGAAAGAAAATGGTTTACCAGTGCCGGAATATCATCACTTCGATCCCTCAAATTTGGGATTTTAATAGGAACAACGTTGAGTCTGTAATATAAATCTCGTCTGAAGTTTCCTTCTTCGACAAGCTTTTCAAGATCCCTGTTGGTAGCTGACAGAATCCTTACGTTCGTCTTAACCGGAGTTGTTCCTCCAACCCTGTAGAATTCGCCATCCTGAATTGCACGTAAAAGCTTTGCCTGCATTTCCAGTGGAAGTTCTCCGATTTCATCCAGGAAAATAACGCCATTGTTTGCGGTTTCGAAGTACCCTTTCCTTCCAGATGTACTAGCTCCCGTAAACGCTCCCTTCTCATATCCGAAGAATTCCGACTCAATCAGGCTCGGCGAAATCGCCCCACAGTTGATTTTAACAAACGGCTGCATTTTCCGATCACTGTTTTTCTGTATCAGATTGGCAACCTTTTCTTTACCTACACCGGTTTCTCCATAAATCAATACATTACAGTCATACTTTGAAACATTCATAATATCATTCAGCACATTCTGCATCAGCCTGCTGCTAAAGACAAAATCCTCCAACATGCTGTTTTCAAGGAGCGTGCGATTGTACTGCATAGAAATGCTTTCCGTGCCTTCCTTGGCAGATGCTTTGTGAAGGCTTGCATTTTCAAAGTATTCTGCCGTTTCTTTTACGATCTGCACATCAAAGTCATCATAATTTGTCAGGTAACCCTCTGCACTTCTCAGGTTCAGGTTTTTCGAAATGGATTCTGTGATATAAAGTGCGATATTCAAATTATTGATCAAATTCGCAAAAAGCACAGTGCCGCCATTTCTGGTGGCAAGCAGGTTGATCGTCTCTGCTCCTGGTATTTCTGCGCAGTTGACCGACAAGTCGAACAGCGACTCTGCATTCAGTTTTTCCAGTGCTTCCATTGGTTTCAAGATATCCAGAGAATGAATCTGATCGAAGACTTCAGCCAGCAGGCGGTCAATTCCGCCGCCAGTAATCTGAATTCCCGTTCTTTTGTCTAAAACGCAGGTAATTCTCCCCTCTTTTCCTACCTTTCGCCTTATGACATAGCCAAACAGGAGATTTGTTATCATGTTGTTTCCAACGATTAAAAATCTGGTCTGCTTATCGATTAGCTGATCCAGACGCATCACAGTTCCTGATTCATCCAATGTAAACAGCAGAAGTTCCACCGGCATCCCCTCTTCTACCTGAATCAGCTGCATATTGTCATGGGCAATAGCATATCCTTCCACAATAGCCTGATTAAACACGTAATCTATTGATTTAATATTTTCAATATGTAAAGGTACTGATGCCAGAGAAGCGTTGCAAATCACTCTATCGCCTGGCTTCAATCCTTTTGGATTATAGTATTCGTCTCCGATTTCTTCAACAATTCCCAGCACCAGCCCCCCTGTATCCGTGATAGGATTGTGGAGTTTGCCACGTCGGATGACAATATCCATAATCTTCTGCTTTATCTTTTCTTCATTATTGTTGACCTCTGTACATATCTGCTTAAAACTTGTACCCTCCAGATGAATCCGCATGACGGACAGCCTTAGTTCGTCCGGATAGATCTTTCTGCTGTTGTCCAATTTCCATGCAGAAGTTGGCAGTACATATTTGGGTTCCATTACTCTTTGTGTACCATAGCTTGTCTTCATATTCAGTTTCGCTCCTTTTTACGTGAGTCTAAATCGGTTCGTTTTTTATCTATTTTCAATAATAAACCATTGGCACGCATTTTGCAATATATATTTGCATGAATTTGAGGTCAAATTTTAACTGATACCATCGGTATAGAAAAGGAGAGAAACAAAATGGAAAAAATCACTTCAACATTAAGATTAAGAATGTCCGCAAAAGATGCTCACTACGGCGGAGAATTAGTTGACGGTGCACATATGGTTCACCTGTTCGGCGATGTTGCTACTGAATTACTGATCAAATTAGATGGAGACGAAGGTCTGTTCTGCGCATATGACAGCGTAGAATTCTTAGCTCCTACTTATGCCGGTGATTACATCGAAGCTTACGGCGAGATCGACAAGATCGGCAACACTTCCAGACACATGAAGTTCGAAGCAAGAAAGGTCGTTGTCTCCAGAA
>CAKQVC010000280.1 GCA_934277655.1 uncultured Clostridia bacterium | reverse complement strand
ATAATGTGGTTCCCATCAGCTGCGAAATACTTTCCGATATCCTGACACCGATCGAAGCAATTAAAATACTGAAAAACGTATCCACTCATTGCTACATGCTGGAATCTGCCCAGCAAAACGAAAAATGGGGCAGATACACCTTTCTTGGCTTCGATCCAAAAATTGAAATCACCTGTCTGGACGGAAGCCTGAAAGCAGGCAGCATCAAGCTTCAGACCGACAATCCTTCCGCATTTCTCCGCCAGATCCTGTCGGAATATAAGAGCCCGCGCTTTGACTATCTTCCGTCTTTTACCGGAGGGCTTGTCGGATACTTTTCTTACGACTACTACGGATACAGTGAACCTTCCATACGCACCGGTGCAGAAAATAGCGAAGCATTCAAGGATGTGGATCTGATGCTGTTTGACAAAGTCATTGCTTTTGATAATTTCCGGCAGAAAATCGTATTGATCGTCAATATGCCCCTTGGCGATATTGAAGTCAACTACAATAAAGCCGTACTCGAGCTGAAGCAACTGCAGGATCTTCTGCAGACAGGCAAAAAGAAGCAGGAACCTGGCGGACACCTGTTGGGCGAGGTTACTCCTCTGTTCGATAAAAAAAGGTTTTGCGCAATGGTGGAAGATGCGAAAAACTATATCCGAGAAGGAGACATCTTTCAGATCGTCCTTTCCAACCGTCTGTCAGCTCCGTTCGAAGGAAGTCTGCTGAATACCTATCGGATTCTGCGTACGATCAATCCATCGCCTTACATGTTTTACTTTTCAGGCACTGATGTCGAAATTGCAGGTGCATCCCCAGAAACCCTCGTGAAACTGGAAAACGGCGTGCTGCACACGTTTCCGCTCGCAGGGACCAGAAAGCGCGGCAAGACTGAAGCAGAAGACAGGCAACTGGAAGAAGATCTCCTTGCAGATGAAAAGGAGCTTGCTGAACACAATATGCTGGTCGATCTGGGAAGAAATGACCTTGGAAAAATCAGCCGTTTCGGTTCTGTTCAGGTTGAGAAATACCATTGCATTGAAAAGTTTTCCCACGTCATGCATATCGGTTCTACAGTCCGCAGTGAAATCCGCTCGGACTGTGATGTACTGGATGCAATAGAAGCCGTTCTTCCTGCAGGTACACTTTCGGGGGCACCGAAAATCCGAGCCTGTCAGCTGATCGGACAGCTGGAAAACAACAAGCGGGGAATTTACGGCGGGGCTATCGGATACATTGACTTTACAGGGAATATGGACACCTGCATTGCTATCCGCATTGCATATAAGAAAAACGGAGAAGTGTTCATCAGGAGCGGTGCCGGCATCGTAGCCGATTCTGTTCCCGAAAACGAATATCAGGAATGTATCAACAAGGCACAGGCCGTTGTCAGTGCTTTAAAGCTTGCAGAGGAGGAACACCAGTGATTTTACTGATTGATAATTACGACAGCTTTTCTTACAATTTATATCAGCTGGTTGGAGAAATAAATCCGGATATAAAAGTTATCCGCAACGATGAAATGACGATAAACGAAATAAAGAAACTGGGTCCCGATCACATCATTCTTTCGCCGGGACCCGGACGCCCGGAAGATGCCGGAATCACGACAGAAGCGGTTTTTCTGGGGAAAACAATCCCCACCCTGGGTGTATGTCTGGGGCATCAGGCAATCTGTCAGGCTTTCGGCGGCAAAATCACCTATGCAGAAGAACTGATGCACGGCAAACAGTCCGACGTCCGATTCGATACCGGCTGTCTGCTTTTCGAGGGATGTCCTAAGATATCTAAAGCAGCAAGATATCATTCTCTTGCAGCTGACCCGGATACCCTTCCTGACTGTCTGAAGATCACAGCAGCCACAGAGGACGGCCAGATTATGGCAGTCGCACATAAAGAATTTCCTATTTACGGCGTCCAGTTTCATCCGGAATCTATCATGACGCCATTCGGCAGACAAATGCTGCTGAATTTTATCACAAAATAGTCTTTTAAATCCTAAAATAAAGAAAATCCAGAAAGGAGATTTTAACCATGATCAAAGATGCAATTATAAAAATCGTAAATAAAGAAGACTTGACCTATGATGAGGCCTATGCCGTTATGAACGAAATCATGAGCGGAAATACCTCGCCTACGCAGAACGCTGCTTTTCTGGCATCTCTGTCTACAAAGAGCGCCCGTGCGGAAACAACAGATGAAATCGCAGGCTGCGCGGCTGCGATGCGAGATCATGCAATACAGGTAGACACCGGCATGGACATCTTCGAAATTGTCGGAACCGGAGGAGACAATGCACACAGTTTCAACATTTCCACAACCTCTGCCCTTGTTGCTGCAGCCGGTGGTATGAAAGTGGCAAAACATGGAAACCGTGCAGCATCATCCAAATGTGGTACTGCAGATTGTCTGGAGGCCTTGGGCGTCAACATCCAGCAAAGCCCGGAAAAATGTATCGAACTTCTTCAGGAGACCGGCATGTGTTTTTTCTTCGCCCAGAAATATCATACATCCATGAAATATGTCGGTGCGATCCGAAAGGAACTGGGATTCCGGACGGTATTTAACATCCTCGGCCCTCTGACTAATCCTGGAAGCCCGAAAATGCAGCTTCTCGGCGTATATGACGACTACCTGGTAGAACCGCTGGCACAGGTTCTGATCAGTTTAGGTGTCAAACGCGGGATGGTTGTATACGGCATGGACAAGCTGGACGAAATCTCTATGAGTGCTCCTACTAAAGTTTGCGAGATCAAAGACGGATGGTTCAAATCCTATACTATCACACCGGAAGATTTCGGGCTTGCCCGCTGCTCGAAAGAAGATCTTGTCGGCGGAACTCCTGATGAAAATGCTGCCATTACCCGCTCCATCCTCCAGGGAGAAAAAGGTCCGAAGAGAGACGCAGTTC
>CAKQVC010000279.1 GCA_934277655.1 uncultured Clostridia bacterium | reverse complement strand
GGCAGAGCTGCGGCAGGTCTCATGTCAGGAGCGTAGCACTTTAGTGCCTGGCACTCTACGGCGTACCAAGCGATAGCGAAGGCAGAGCAGATGAAAGATAGAAAAACTAGATTATGTCAGGAGGAAAAGACAATAGATACCTTTTATTTAATTGATTACGAAAATGTAAATGGCAGCGGATTAACAGGCTGCGATAAATTAGAAAAATCAGATCATATCATAATCTTTTTTACAAAGAATGCTATGAAAATTAATATGTCCGAGATTGCAGATCACGGAGAAGCAGAACTACGCATGATGGAAATTCCGGCAGGCAAGCAGTCCACAGATATTCACATCAGTTCCTATTTAGGATATTTAGCCGGTCTGAACCAGGGAACAGACTGCAACGTCGTGATTGTCAGCAAAGATACAGATTTTGATAATATTCTTCGGTTTTGGAACGCAAAGCCTTGGATGCATGCATCTAGAGCATCCCAGATCAAAGAACCGACGGTAAAAACTAGAAATGTAAAAAAAGAAAAGCAACCAAGGAAAGCCGCTGTAAAATATGATGAAACCAAAATCCTGAAACAAAAAGGAAAGCAGGACGTGCAAAACGACCAAATTCCTGAGGAACAGGAAGTAGAAAGCGGAAATGATACAGCCGGTAATGATGAAATTGTACAGATTTTGAGCAAGGCAGGATTTAAAAGTAAAATCGCTGCTTATGTGTCCTCTATCGTCGGTAAGAATAAAGATGAAAAAAAAGGAAAGCAACAGATCTACAGAGCCATTATTTCCAAATATGGTCAAAGTGACGGATTAGATATTTATAATCATATCAGAAAGTATATATAACAGTTTTTATATGATGAACAGCCGGAACCTGGAATGAATCCGGAAATATTAAATCCATCCCAGCGCCCGCATAAAATAGAGCCAAAGTGTGATAGACACCGCCGAAAGTAAAGTGGACAGGAGAACTGCATTCGAAGTCAGGACACTGTCTGCTTTCATATTCTTTGCCATAATGAAGGCGGAAACCGTAGTAGGCGAGCCTGCCATAATGAGAACCGCGATCATCTGGCTATCCCTAAATCCAAATAATGCAGCCAGTGGAAGGAATGCAGCAGGAAGCATGAAAAGTTTGATGAAAGATGATACAAAGGCCGGTTTTAAGCGTTTCAATGCTTCACTTCCTGAGAAGGATGCACCGATGACTAAAAGGGCAATCGGTGTGGCGGTTCCCCCGATGGAACTCAAAGCACTGTCGAGCATGGCAGGTACTTTTATTTGAAGAAGAGCAAAGGGAACACCTGCAAGAATACCAAGGATTATCGGATTCTTTGCAACATTTATGCATGCTTTTTTGACAGCAGCCATTCCGTGAGCAGATGGCAGTAGATTTCCCTGGGCATCTACCTGTGGTGAAAAACTGAGGATCAAGACAGAGTAGATATTAAAAAACGGAACGGCAGACATGATCATCATCGGGACCATGCCCGCGTCTCCATAAATATTTGTCGCAAAAGCAAGTCCTAAGACGGCAGCACTGGAACGAACAGATGCTTGTGAAAAAGCACCGACTTGTCCTTTATCTTTCATAAAAATCCAGGATAATGCCCAAATTCCCATAAACATTATAGTCGTTCCCCAAAAGCAGAACAGACAGAAAACAGGGTCAAAGTCACTGTAAAAATCCATGCCGGCAATAGAACGGAACAAACTGACCGGAAGTGCACACCGGAAAACATAAGAGTCAGCGGTTTTGTTGAATGGCTCATTCAGAAAATGTATTTTTTGCAGGAAAAAACCAAGCAAAATAATTAAAAATACAGGAATGGTTGCGTTTAGTGCGAAAATAAAGTTTTCCATAATGATGATAGCCTCGTTTGTAATAGTATTGGGATTTTCCCAGTCGAATATATCTATTTTAGCACATTACAGACAGAATTGATATTTTTTTTTACGAGAATTTAATGCAGCTGAATTTTCAAGAGGCAGGATCCTGAAGAGAATGAATTTTGAAGAGGCGAGAAATATTTCAAGCATAGCGTGCGATACACGATAAAAGCAGAAATAGGCACAAGAAGGAATGGACAAAGGAGCAAATGGTAATATTTTTCTTGTGCATAGTAGAGAATTAAAGTATAATGAAAGCAGTTTCTTTGCATAAGTTTAAAAGCTATAATAAGGAAATTGGCAAACCAGATGAAAATCTGGGACTCAAAGCTACAGAGCCTGTAAAATGGTAACCAGTTGCATGAAATAACGTGACTGTCTGTTTGACAGTGTTTTTTTCAGTGTTATTTCATAAATGTAACCATAGTGATTTTATTAGAAAAGAGAGAAAAATATGAAAATCAAAAAAATACAAAGTATATGTCTTATTTTGGCATGTGTAGTAGCAACAGGACTTACAGGTTGTGGGAAAACAGCTGAAGCACCAAAGAAACACGAAGCAATTACTTTCATGGCTCCTTATCTGGATGTGGACAACTTTATAGAAGAGGTGCATAAAACATATCCGGAGATTGAACTGGAAGTACTTCCGTACAGCGGAGCAAATACAACGGTGTATCTGAATACGATTCTGGAGGAAAATGATCTGCCGGATATCTGCACACTTTCCATTTATGATCCGGAACTGCTGGATCTCAGTGACCGGATGCTTGATCTTTCGAGTTATGCTTTCACAGATAATTATGTAGAATCCCGTCTGAAGGAGGTATCAGATGATGGGGCAATCTATATGCTTCCGTCTGCGTATAATTGTATTGGCATTACCTACAATAAGACGTTATTAGAAAAACATGGCTGGACACTTCCGCAGTCTTTCCAGGAACTTGAGCAGCTTGCGAAGGAAGCAGAGGAAGCCGGGGTTCAGTTATGCCTGCCTCAGATCCAGTATCCGGG
>CAKQVC010000278.1 GCA_934277655.1 uncultured Clostridia bacterium | reverse complement strand
AAGCCTATCTGAATACCGTAAACTTCGGTATGGGCTACGGCGTTCAGACCGCAGCACAGGCATATTTTTCGAAAGATATTGAAGATGTTACATTATTTGAGGCCGCTGCTCTTGCCGCAATGCCGCAACAGCCTTCCAATTATGCACTGGTAAAACAGGTTTCCGTTGACAGTATTACCGAAAATACGGACAACCTGATTCTGAAAAACGGCGATTACGCTTATGTATGGAATGATGCTGCCGAAGGCAGGATCCAGCTTTGCCTGAAGCTGATGCTGGATCAGGGCTATATTTCCCAGAAGCAGTACGACAAAGCAGTCAATACAAAGATCAAAGATGTCGTAAACCCAAATACGGATGCACTGAATACAGTTTCCAATTACTTTGCTGACTATGTGATCCAGCAGGTAATTAATGATTTCCAGGAGCAGTCCGGATATGACTATCAGAAAGCATATGATATGGTTTATAACGGCGGCATTCAGATTTATACTACACTGGACTCGCAGGCACAGAACGTCATTGAAAAAGAATTTAAAATTGAAAGCAATTTCCCGCAGCCGATCAGCTATTCCAGAGACGGAAACGGAAATATCCGCAGTAAAGAAGGCGGCGTGTTGCTTTATGCCTACGGCAATTACATCGAAAATGACGGTACTTTCAAACTGAAAAGTTCCGAATACAAGTGGAAAGATGACGGTTCTCTGCTGATCTACGCAGGAAAACGTCTTGCGATCTATAACACGACCGTAGCCGGCCAGACTGACTATAGTGTAGAGTTCAAGAACATGTACACCATTGAAAATGGTAAGTTTTACTCGATTCCGGGCGGATATGTCAATATTCCGCAGCAATACAAATCCAAGGATAAAAAAGGAAATCTGATCGTTTCTGCTCAGTTCTTTGAAGATTATCCGGAATTTTTCAAAGAAGAAGGCAGCAGCCTTTCCACGAAAGGATTTAAGCTGAACCAGAAAGTCATTCAGCCTCAGGCTGCCATGACGATCATAGACAATAAAACAGGTGCTATCAAAGCTATGCTCGGTGGACGTAACACGGTCGGCAGAATGCTGTTCAATCGTGCCACATCCTCTCGTCAGCCGGGTTCCTCCATCAAACCGATTGCTGTTTATGCCCCTGCCCTGCAGCGAAGCTATGAACTTTCTCAGGCAGGTCAGAAATATCCATTTGTAGATAACGGTTTCGACCAGCAAGGTTCCAACCTCTGGGGTAATTATCTCACAGCAGCTTCCATTGTTGATGACGAACCAACCAAGATAAATGGAAAGTTATGGCCGGTAAACTCCTACCGCTCCTATCGTGGGTTATATACATTCCGTCAGGCTCTTCAACAGTCTGTCAATGTATGTGCAGTAAAAATACTTTCACAGGTCGGTGTTGATTATGCATTTGACGTTGCCCAGAAATTTGGTCTTTCGACTTTAGTAAAGGATGGAGATGTAAATGACTTAAATCTGGCAGCACTGGGCATGGGCGGTCTTTCTAAAGGTGTTTCCACACTGGAAATGGCCAGTGCCTACTCTACTTTCGTCAACGAAGGGGTTCATAAGAGCTATAGCTGCTATACGAAAGTTCTCTCTAAAAATGGGGATGTTCTGCTAGAACCGGATATTACCGAAACAGAAGTGCTGGATTCCGGTGTCGCATGGATTATGCGCGATGTCCTGCAGACAGTTGTCTCGGAAGGCATCGGATCTTACGCAAGAGTTGCCGGTGCTAATGTCGGAGGTAAAACCGGTACGACTTCAGATAGTTATGATATTTGGTTTGATGGATTCACAGCCAACTATTCAGCCTCTATCTGGATTGGTAACGACGTAAATATAAAACTTTCTTCCATGTCACCAAAAGCTGCGACTCTCTGGGGAAAGATCATGTCACAGATTGATGGTGCAAAAGGCGGATCTTACTCCTCTATGCCATCGAATGTAGTCCGTGCGACCATTGATACAAAAAGCGGTCTTCTTACAACTCCGGAAAGCAGCGGAACAAGAACCGAGTATTTCACAAAAGGTACGCAGCCGACGGAAGCAGGAAGTTTAAGAACTACGGTACAGATTTGTAACGACAGCGGATACCTGGCGACTCCATCCTGTACGAACGTATCTTCCAGAAGTGGAATCATGCGTCCATACATTCCGAGTCCAAGAGTTGGTGACATAGGAAAGGAACTTCCTCATTATTACTGTAACAAACACAATCCGAATACAAGCACATATCCGGTCAAACCGGGCTCTAAAGTTACGATTGTAAAGGAACCTGCAGAAGAACCGGACGATCCCGGAGTAATCGATGATCCTGATGATCCAGACTATAACCCGTCAAATGACAATAATAGTCCATCCGATTCGGATAATCCGGACAACAATTCAGGAACCGGCGGTAATGATAACAACGGTGGAAGCGGAGATACAGGAAACAAAACTACCGAAGATATCGGCTAAATCAGTAATTATCTGTTTATTTAAAACCTTACTCTCCTAGTAACGGTACTAGAAAGGACCATTTCGGAAAACTCCGAGATGGTCCTTTCACTTTGGTGCGCCCGGCGCGCACCAGATATGGGCAGAACCCGAAAAAAATGGTCCTGCCCATTCACAACTATTCACTAATCTTATATCGGTTTTCATGTTTACACAAAACTTGAAACGGTCTCATATAGAAAATCCCTCTTCCGTAGATTTTGGTTATTTGCCTTATCTATACTTAAGAGGGATCATATTGTTCTGCTCTGTTCTGTTATTTCTGCGGATACCAGTGTCTTTTTAAGAAGAAATATGTAATTGGTACTGCATACATATAAACTGCATATGGAAGACATGCTGCACTCACACCGAAGAATGCCCGGGGCACAGAGCACCCGATGCACCACGGGATTATAC
>CAKQVC010000277.1 GCA_934277655.1 uncultured Clostridia bacterium | reverse complement strand
GCTTACTGTAGCGTGTTTAACATCAAACAATACTTCCATTTGTTTTTATCAAATTGTTATCAGGGTACTGTTATCATTCATATGATAATAACATTTAAATCATGTAAGAAACGTCAAATCGTCGATGCCACAGTTCTCGGAACAAACTCAATCCCCAGCTTCTCTTTCAAATAATATTTCAGAACAAATACTTCAATTTTACGACCAATTCTCATACAAAAAAACAGCACCTTTCTTCCCATACATAAAGGAAAAACGGTGCTGTTTCTAAGTTCAGCTATCTTACAGAATATCGATATACTCGCCTGCAAGTGCTTTGTTCATACTACGTACTGCGCAGAATTTTCCACACATGCTGCAGGTATCGCTGTGATCCTCTTCCGGACTTCTGCTGTCACGGATTGCCTTTGCATGCTCCGGATCCAACGCACATGCATACTGTGCTTCCCAGTCAAGCTTCTGTCTTGCTTCAGCCATCTTGTCATCAATGTCTCTTGCTCCCGGCACGCCCTTAGCAATATCTGCCGCATGAGCCGCAATCTTGGAAGCAATGATTCCCTGCTTCACATCATCAACATTTGGCAGTGCCAGATGTTCTGCCGGTGTTACATAGCACAGGAATGCAGCTCCGCTCATAGCGGCTACTGCTCCACCGATTGCACTTGTAATGTGATCATATCCCGGTGCAATATCAGTTACGATAGGTCCCAGTACATAGAATGGAGCTCCCATGCAGATGCTCTGCTGGATTTTCATATTGGCTGCCACCTGATCAAGCGGTACATGTCCCGGTCCTTCTACCATAACCTGTACATTATGTGCCCACGCACGTTTGGTAAGTTCTCCTAGACGTACTAACTCTTCAATCTGGCATACGTCGGATGCATCAGCAAGGCATCCTGGTCTGCAGGCATCACCAAGCGAAATCGTCACATCGTATTCTTCACAGATATCCAGAATCTCATCATAATATTCATAGAACGGATTCTCTTCACCTGTCATGCTCATCCATGCAAATACAAGACTTCCGCCACGGCTTACGATATTCATTTTACGTTTGTGCTTTTTAATCTGTTCGATCGTCTTTCTTGTTATTCCACAGTGCAGCGTTACAAAATCAACGCCGTCTTCGGCATGCATCCGAATAACATCTACGAAATCTCTGGCAGTCAGTGTTGCCAGATCTCTCTGATAGTGGATGACGCTGTCATATACCGGAACAGTACCGATCATTGCCGGACATTCACTGGTCAGCTTTCTGCGGAATGGCTGGGTATCGCCATGGCTGGACAGATCCATGATGGCTTCTGCCCCCATATTTACCGCACTCATTACTTTCTGTATCTCAATATCATAATCTTTGCAGTCTCTGGATACGCCCAGATTTACATTAATCTTTGTACGCAGCATGCTGCCGACTCCTTCCGGATTCAAACAAGTATGGTTCTTGTTTGCGCAGATGGCAACTTTACCCTCTGCTACCAGCTTCATCAGCGCCTCGGACGTCATGTGTTCTTTCTCTGCAACTGCCTTAATCTCAGGTGTTACAATTCCTTTTCTTGCTGCGTCCATCTGTGTTGTGTATTCTCTCATCTTTTTTCTCCTTCTTCGGGATACCCTGGTTCTTTATTGCCTACAACATTTTTCTTACGCGACAGAAGGTGGTGCCCCCAATCTGCCGCCATGCATTACCTTTCAGTCCGTATCTGGTTCAGTGCTCCACTCTTTTCCAGTGCAGAGATCAATACATACGCCAGAATACTTCCCACAACTGTAGAAACAAGAAATGGCACAATATAGACAAATAATCCTGTTGGATTCAGTCCCATCAAAAGCTTTGCAACCGGATAAGCTGCAATTCCTCCCAGCACACCGGTTCCAAACGCCTCAGCACAGCAGGTCAGCCAGAGCTTTTTACACATTGCATATACCAGTCCACAGCACAGAGCTCCAACCATACTTCCCGGAAAAGCCATCAGGCTTCCGAGTCCAAGAAGGTTACGAATCAGACTTGCCGCAAATGCAATGCCGACTCCCCACCATGGTCCAAGTACAACTGCTGCTAGCACATTTACCATATGCTGTACCGGTGCACATTTGCTTCCAAGTATCGGAAAGCTGATAAAGCTTCCGACTACAGCAACCGCTGTCAGAACACCTGCAAGAGCAAGCTTCTTAACTGTGTCATTCTGTTTCATCTTGATTATCCTCCTTTCCTGCCGTAGTAGTTAAGTAACTCTCTTCTATAAATAAGAAAAGAGACACCCCATAAGGGCATCTCCTAAATCACTGATTACTCGCTTTGTTGTCCCTACGTTGGCATTATCCAAATCAGGTTATGGGTCGAGAAATGCATTCTCCTCTCAGCCAGCTTTTTACGCCAGCTCCCCGTAACGATTATTCTATTTGTCCTACATTATACTATTATGCGAGATAATTTTCAAGGTAATTATCACAAAAGCAATGTTAATCTTTTCCGCATAAAAATAGTGTGTAAACACACTCTCAACTCCCCTGCCCCTCATTTGTGAAATTATTGCATTTCTTTCCTTCTTCCTGTGGAATCTCAAAGGTATCTTCTACTCCGTAGAAACGCTTCACAAAATACTTTGTCGGAACTTTTCCTCTAAGCGTCAAATATCCCTGTTGAATATTCTCGTGCGGAAACCGCTTATGCGAGTTTACTCGCGTAATGCTTTATCCAAGCCATATACCTCACGCATTGATTTATCATGTTCAGCATCTATGCTTGTGATATTTATTCGGTAACTGTCATGAGCAATGCATAATAGGAAATAGGCTTATCTGCCACGCACTCCAAAAATGCTTGAAATTCCTCCTGTGTCCAGAACTCCATTTCCTTATTTTCTTCTTTGCCCATAGTTCCGGCTTTTCGTGCCACATTATCCTTTAGAC
>CAKQVC010000276.1 GCA_934277655.1 uncultured Clostridia bacterium | reverse complement strand
CGTAATAAGTTAATTTTATCTCATCTGACAAAGATAGTAAAGTTTTTCTTCCGTTTCCGAAATATTTTCTGTCCTGATCATACTTCATGTTTTATATTTTTACACCTTGACGTATAAACAAGAAAGGGATATATCATAAGATTTCGAATCAAACGATGCGGACCGGCATTTTTACATAGTCAGAGTTTTCGTACAGGTCTTTTCCGCAGGCAAGATTATATAAATCGGAAGCTAAAATGTCCTTTGCTATCGTACGCTCAAGCTCCGGGAAAACAGCAAGTTCCTTATTCAAATTTGTCAGAACCGGCAGCATGCATCTGTTCGATTTTTTTACCTGCTTCAAGTATCTGCCGCCCTTTTCATCAAACGCCAGTACGCGAATGTAGTTTTGTGCCTGTTTCACGTCTGTCCGACCTGTTCCCATCAGCGTCATCGCAAGCAGCCTTCCGATACGCGTCCTGGTATAACGTTTCGATTTCAGACCATCTAAAATATCTTCATAAGATTTCCAGTAGCGTATGTTGTTTTTCATCTTATTACCTAAACCTTCTTCCGCTCCAAAAATATGATTCAGTTCCCGTGGCTGGCTCATCAGGATTCGTCCTGCAAGAAGTGTGAACAGCTTTTCTTCATCGCCGAGGTTTCTCCGATGTTCCATCAGTATTTCCCGGGTAATATCCGGAACCAAACGGGAAATATCTTCTCCCTGGGCAAGCATTTTACGGATCCCTGTCGCAGAAGCCATACTACCTTTCGGTTCCAGTTCATAATAGCCGCTTCCCTGTCTTCTGACAGTTATAGGCTCTGCTGTTCTCATCGTTTTCAGATACTCCAGTGCCAGAAGATTATTCGGATGGATAAGGATTTCCTCTAATTCGTCCCTGTCCTCTTGCAACCTCCATTCTGAAGGATCTTTCGAAGTGCCCCCCATACTACAGGTTTCCGAAAGAACTTTTATCAGCGCCTCCTGACGCGCCCGGGGATAAGATAGTCCCTCTTTTACAGCTTTTCCTGCATAAGAATTTAGTTCATCCGCATGAGATTTCATTGCCTGAGAAATTTCTAAAAGTCGATCAATATTTCCCGACTCACTGCCGAAGGAAATCCATTCTGCACCTAAATTTTCCAGGATTTCAACGCCACCTCTTGCAAAATATCCTGCATTATTACAGGCAAAAAGAACAGGCATTTCCACCACAAGATCTACCCCGTTTCTGACAGCCATCTCTGCCCTTGTCCACTTATCCAGAACAGCCAGCTCCCCCCTCTGAGTAAAATTGCCGCTGATAACAGCAACACTCACATCTGCTCCTGTTTTTTCCATCGACTGCTGCAGATGATATTTATGTCCGTTATGAAAAGGATTATATTCAGCAATTATGCCAACCGCTCTCAGTGCATCTACACTGCCTTTTCCCTTCATCTCCTGATCGTTTTCTTTTCTCTCATCCATTTTTCATCCTCTTTTTCTGTGCCTGCAGATGGTGCCGGTTATGCTGCCGTTCCGACCACTTCCTGTCCTCATCGATTCTTATGATCCGGACAGCTGTACCCGTTCTGATCTAAAGCACGCATTCTTATCGTCTTATCATATTATCATATCATAAATCTCACTAAAATTATAGCCAATATTCCTGCAAAAATCCCGTGCCCGGCCTTAACCTTCAAAATATCGGTAATGCCGATTCCGCTTCCCGAAAGCATGGATACCGACTGCCCTGCCACTGATAAACCTCCAAAAGAAACGAGCACCGCACAGATAACCGTCTTTACCGAAATACCGGCGTCGCACATCCCTATCATACTGCAGCCGGCTGTCATTTCCAGCATTCCTTTCATTGCAGATGTCAGCAATGGATTTCCAACAAAATCGAACACACCCGCCATTTCCAGAAAATCAATGCCAATCATAAAAATCATGAGATACGCCAGAATAACTGCCATTGACCGAAATCCCGCCATGATCGCCGATGTGAACTGATCCAGAAGTGAAATGTTTTCCCCGCAAAATCTTTCCTCACGGGTTTTTGAAGGTTTTGCAGGTTCCTTGCAGGTTCCGGCGTGTACAGAAACAGAAAAAAAGAATCCATTCGCAAAAGCTCCTAAATAGTGTGCAATCGCAACCACCATTCCGGCACGGCTGCTGCCTAAAAGAGATCCGATAGTGCCCAGCATAAAAGCAGGTCCTGTAACCATCGACCAGCTTAAAGTCCGGATTCCCTCCTCACGGCTGAAAGAACCATCTATAACAAGATCTCCACAGATCTTCGCACCGACCGGATAACCGGAAAGAAATGCCATGGCAAAAGGATAGATATTCAGAGGAATTTTTTCCAGATTACCCGTCCGCTTAATAAAGTCCGAAAAGATAAAAAATGGAAGCAGCACCGGAACAATGGCATTCGCCCAGATAATGATGGCTGTTTTGGCTCCGGATTCAGTTACCTCCGGAAAGATGACCATGCTGGCCGCAAAAAAAACGGCTACAGCCAGAATATATGTTGTACTGGAAATTTTCTTTTTCATGGTACAAATATATGAGCTGCGAGCCGTATTATACAATATTAATTTTATTTTTTATTCTGTTTTTACTAAGTCAAATGCATAATTAGGTATAATTAGCACGCTTGTGTTTAGTATCCAAACAAATCCACTTTGCTCATCTTTACTGCATCGATTCTGTTCTTGCAGAATTTTCATAGCATCCATATCCAACAACGACCTCCGGGTGCGTACCGTTGACCGTGTACATCCAGCCGGAGTTCTTGCCGTTGTCAAGCTCACCAAGCGTTGTGCCATTATAGGTTACAGCATACACATAAGTACCATACTGGCTGCCGCCCTGCCCGGTATAAGGATGTCGGTTTCCGCATGGCTCTCAGCCTTCTCTCCGGGCCATGACAGTCCTTCCAATGACCGGT
>CAKQVC010000275.1 GCA_934277655.1 uncultured Clostridia bacterium | reverse complement strand
TTATTCGTCTGCCTCCTTTCCGCCGACACGAGTCATCAGAAGACCCACTTCCTCTTTTGTCGTCTTTCTCGCATCTACGATACCGGAGACTTTTCCATCGCAGAGTACCAGAATTTTATCGCAAAGCTCCAAAAGCACGTCCAGATCTTCGCCAACGAAGATAACCGCAACACCTTTCATCTTCTGTTCTGTCATCAGATTATAAATCGTATAGGACGTGTTGATATCCAGTCCTCGAACTGCATAGGCACTCATCAGAACCGATGGGGCCGATGCGATTTCTCTTCCTACCAGAACCTTCTGTACATTACCGCCGGACAGTTTTCGCACCGGGTAATCAACGCCGGGAGTCTTAACCTGCAGATTTTCCAAAACACGTTCTGCCAGTTCTTCCGGAGATTTCCGGTCAATAAAGATTCCATTGCCTTTATTCCAGGAACGCAGCATCATATTTCCGGTCATGCCCATGCCGCCGACAAGTCCCATGCCCAGTCTGTCCTCCGGCACGAACGCAAGTGCAACACCGGCATCTTTAATTTCCATTGGAGATTTTCCTACTAGTTCTTCCGGAGATTTTCCTTCCGGGGAATAAATGACGGAGCCGTTGCTCGCATGACGAAGACCTGCGATCGTTTCCAGAAGTTCTTTCTGTCCGCTGCCTGCAATTCCGGCAATTCCCAGGATTTCGCCGCCATATGCAATAAATCCTACATTATCCAGCTTCGTTATGCCCTCACCGTCCTTACAGGTAAGTCCGGCTACCGTCAGTCTTGGCTGCGGATTAACCGGTTCAGGGCGGTCAATGTTCAGGGATATCTTATGTCCCACCATCATTTCAGTCAGCTGATTTTCATCCGTTTCTGCAGTCTTTACGGTTGCTACATGCTCTCCTTTTCGAAGAACCGCTACCACATCGGAAATTTCCATAACTTCATTCAGTTTATGGGTAATGATGATGATGGACTTGCCATCTGCCTTCATCGTGCGCAGAACATCGAACAGCTTCTTCGTTTCCTGCGGTGTCAGAACAGCTGTCGGCTCGTCCAGGATGAGGATGTCTGCACCTCTGTACAGAACTTTCAATATTTCTACTGTCTGTTTTTCAGAAACCGACATCTCGTAGATTTTCTTATCCGGATCGATGTCAAACCCATATTTTTCGCTGATCTGTCGTACCTTGCGAGATACTTCCCGACGATCCAGCTTTCCCTTTTCCTTTAGGCCGAGTACAACGTTTTCTGCCGCCGTGAAGACATCTACTAGTTTAAAATGCTGATGGATCATTCCGATTTTATTTTCAAAAGCATCTTTTGGAGAAGAAATCGTTACCGGTTTTCCATCGATAAAAATCTGTCCTTCATCAGGAAAATAGATGCCCGCCAGCATATTCATCAGCGTTGTCTTTCCGGATCCGTTTTCGCCCAGAAGCGACATGATAACACCTTTGTCCAGATAAAGGTTTACACTGTTGTTAGCTACATTGCTGCCAAAACGTTTCGTGATCCCTTTAAATTCTACTGCATGATTTTGTTCCATTTTTTCCTTGCTTCCTTATCCTTTACAAAACACCAAAAGAGGACTGCGAAAGTCCCCTCTTCGGTCTGTATATAGTCTCGTTTATCCGGCTTTTCACCGCTTGTTTCTAGTATTCTTCGTTCAGAAGTTTAATACCATCGATTCTCAGGTCAAAGCTTGGTGCTGACTTGAAATAGGATTCGTGATAATATCCGTCGAAGATTGCATTATAATCTTCTTCGCCCTCAAAGTCGCCATCCATGTCAACCAGACCCTTTGTAGGTGTCTTGCCGTCAACGGTGAACTTGGATGTATCAAATACCTGCAGGGAACCATCTGCCAGAGCAGCTTCCACTTCTGCAAGTTTGTCTGCAGTACCCTCTGCTGCAACGTTTTCATTTAAGTCTGTCAGCTTTACATCTCCATCTGCATAGCCATGTTCTTTGTAATCCTGATCAACAGTGCCTCCATTTACGATCGTTTCGATCACATATACCATGTAGTTGGTCCAGTCGATTCTGGAGGACACGATCGTTGCATCAGATGCTACATCAGACATGTCAATGTTGTATCCAACGTGGTAAACACCGTTTTTCTGTGCTGTAGAAGCCGGTGTAGTGGAGTCGGAATGCTGAGAGATCAGAACCGCACCCTTATCGATCAGATCCTGTGCTGCATTTGCTTCCATGGTAGGGTCGCCCCAGGAACCGATGAATTCTACCATCATGGTTGCAGACGGGCAAACGCTCTGAGCACCAAGGAAGAAAGAAGTGTATCCTGAAATAACTTCTGCAAAAGTATATGCTCCAACATAACCGATGACAGCTTCGTCCTCTTTGATCTCGCCTTTATCGATTAATTCCTGAAGTTTCATGCCTGCAGCAACACCTGCAAGGTAACGTCCTTCATAAATGCTAGGGAAAGCATTTACTGTATTGTCTAAAGAGTCTCTCTGAGAAGCCTCATTTGTCATGCCTACGAAAACAGTATCCGGATAATCTCCGGCAACAGTCAGCATAGCCGGTTCCATGCCATAGGAGTTACAGAACACTGCAATACATCCTGCATCTGCCAGTTCACGGCAGTCTGTTGCAACCGGATCACCTTCCGGATGATTGTAAGTATTCGTCCATTCGATGTTGATTCCTTTTGCTGCAAGCTGTTCTTTTGCAGCATCCTGTGCCATGTAGAAGTTTCTGTCATAAGCTGCATTTTCATCACCGATGCAGACCATACCTACTTTATAAACCTGATCTTTCGCATCGTCGCCGCTATTATCGTTGCCACCACATGCCGCTAATGAGAAAATCATGGCTACTGCCAGTAAAACACTTAAAAATTTCTTCATTTCTTCTCCTCTTTTTTTCTTGTAGTAAATATGTTTGTTGTCTTTCCATTATAATTCCATCAC
>CAKQVC010000274.1 GCA_934277655.1 uncultured Clostridia bacterium | reverse complement strand
GCAGTATACCCGGCATTTTCAGCAACAGGTTCCAATCCTTCTTTCATTCCTGCGGTTTTCACAGTATCTGCCCCATAAAATGGACCGGGTGTTACGAAAAACATCGTGATGATCGCAATAAAAGCTGGAAATCGCCCGTTGCATGGAACCATGCTATTCGTGACAGCCGCTAAAATCCGTTCTCTGGGCGAATCGATGATCCTGCATCCCGTTACACCTGCTGCATTACATCCGAAACCCATGCACATTGTCAGCGCCTGTTTTCCGCATGCATGGCACTTATGAAAGGGATGATCCAGATTATAGGCGATGCGAGGAAGATACCCCAGTTCCTCTAAAAAAGTGAATAATGGGAAGAAAATTGCCATTGGCGGGAGCATTACCGATATTACCCATGCCATGACTCGATACCCGCCCTGGATCAAACTTCCTTTCAACCAGTCCGGTGCTCCCAGCCAGTCAAAAAAATTTTCAAGATAACGTTGCAGAGAAAAAAGCCAGTCACTAAGCATTTGTGAGGGATAATTAGCTGCAGTGATCGTAATCCAGAAAACAAGTGCAAGGAGAAGTATCATAACAGGATATGCTGTCCACCGTCCGGTCAGGAACTGGTCAATTATCTGGTTTCTTTTCTTAATTCTGTCGCAGCCGAACTTGACAGTTCTGTCTACAATTTCTTTGGCACTTGCCGATACGTTCCCCTCCGATTTGTCATTCGCATCAGGATAATCATAACCAGTATGTTCATCATACGTATCCCGTCTGTCACAATTGTTATCAGGACGATCAAATTGTATATCGGCAATCTTCTTTTTCACAGCATTTATCAGCACTTCAAGCTCTTTTTTCTTTCTGGCAGTTATCGCAACAACCGGTATTCCCAATTCTGATTCCAATCTGTCTACATCAATCTGTATGTTCCGCTTTTCTGCTTCATCCATCATATTCAGGCAAAGGACTACATTTTCGCACACTTTCATTATCTGCAATGTCAATGTCAGGCTTCGCTCCAGACGTGTTGCATCGCAGACAGCAATCACACAGTCCGGTTTTTCCTTGCAGAGATAGGCCTGTGCAATTTCCTCTTCCTTCGAATGGGCAGACAAAGAGTAAGTTCCCGGAATATCCACAATCCGGCACGCCAGCCCATCTAAGCTACATAAAGTGCTGGCACTGGCGACTGTTTTACCCGCCCAGTTTCCTGTATGCTGTCTCATGCCTGTCAGGCCGTTAAAAATCGTTGATTTTCCTACATTCGGATTGCCTGCAAGTGCAATCGTCGGAATTATTCCGGAAAACTGTGGCTCTGCCTGAATCGCCTCGCAATCTTCTTTTCGAAGTGCGACAATCGTACCACCTACAGAAAACGCATACAGGCTTGCTCCCGGATTGACTCCTGCGCCCACAACTTCCTCTCCCTCTCTGAATCCCATATCATTTAATCTTTTTTTTGTCTGGCTGCATGCGGTAATTTCTTGCAGAATTGCACGCTGTTCCGCTCTTATATCCGTCAAAGGAACATATTTTTCCATAAAAAATCCTTTCAAGTTAACTATCATACACTTCTGTTGTATGATATTCCTGCTTGAAAGGATTGGTTCCTACAGCCTGCTTTCGTCGCAAAATATTCTCTACAGAACTTTTGCGAGGAAGTTTTGGGTTCTTTCTTCTTTCGGATTGTCAAAGATTTCCTGTGGCGTTCCTGCCTCAACAATTGCTCCGTCTGCCATGAAGATGACTCTATCAGCAACTTCTCTTGCAAACCCCATTTCATGGGTTACAACCGCCATGGTCATGCCTGCATGAGCCAGTTCACGCATAACGTCCAGTACTTCGCCGACCATTTCCGGATCCAGTGCTGATGTCGGTTCATCAAATAACATCACTTCCGGCTGCATTGCCAGTGCTCTGACAATGGCAATACGTTGTTTCTGCCCGCCGGACAGCATGTTCGGATATTCATCTGCCTTATCTTGAAGTCCGACACGTTCCAAAAGTTTCCTTGCCTGTGCTTCAGCTTCTGATTTGTTCTTGAGTTTCAATGTGACCGGTGCCATCGTAATATTTTCCAATACGGTTTTATGTGGAAAGAGATTGAAATGTTGGAACACCATGCCCATTTTCTGCCGATGCTTGTTGATGTCTATTTCTCTGGATGTCAGATCGACTCCCTCAAAACAGATCGCACCAGATGTGGGTTCTTCCAACAGGTTTAAACTTCTCAGCATCGTGGATTTTCCTGAGCCGGAAGGACCGATGATCGCAACAACCTCACCCTTTTTTATATCTAAATTGCAGTGGTTCAAAGCCACGACTTTACCGTCATTATATTCTTTTACCAGATCCTGTACAGAAATGATGTAATCAGTGTTTGTCTCCACGACGCATCCTCCTTTCGATCCACTCGATAACTTTCGAAGTCGGATAGTTAATGATAAAGTAGATAAAGGCAGCCAGCATATACGGACCGATCGTAATATAGGTACTTCCGCTGATGGTCTGTGCTGCAAACATAATTTCACCCATGCCTAGCATCATGCAGATAGAGCTTTCCTTTACCATTGTGACAACTTCATTTGCCAGTGCAGGCAGTACATTTTTGATTGCCTGAGGCAGAATAACCAGCCGCATGCTCTGTCCCTGGGAAAGTCCGAGGGAACGAGCTGCTTCCATCTGTCCACTATCGACCGCTAGAATCCCGGCTCTGAAGATTTCAGCCACATAAGCGGAACTGTTGATTGCCAATGCTACAACCCCGGGGATAAAACGCGTCGAATCGATGAACCCGAAAATCAGAAATTTCGGTACGATAATATAGTTAAAAACACCGTAATAAATAATGATCAGCTGCACTAACATCGGTGTTGAACGAAAAACCGCTATGTACGCACCGGATAGCCACCGAACCGGTCTGCACTTGCTAAGCCGCATCG
>CAKQVC010000273.1 GCA_934277655.1 uncultured Clostridia bacterium | reverse complement strand
GATGTACTGGTCGGAGTCCGGATCCAGCGCAAACTGTACGTTGCAGCCACCTTCAATTTTCAGGGCACGGATGATCTTTAAGGATGCGTTACGAAGCATTTGATATTCATGATCAGCAAGGGTCTGTGTCGGTGCCACGACGATACTGTCTCCGGTATGTACGCCAACCGGGTCAAAGTTTTCCATGGAACAGATAATGATGCAGTTGTCCTTGTGGTCGCGGATAACTTCGTATTCAATTTCCTTCCAGCCTGCTACCGATTTTTCAACCAGTACCTGTCCGATCGCACTCTTTTCGATTCCGTTTGTAACCAGTTTTTCCAGTTCTTCTTTGTTAGCTGCAATGCCACCTCCGGTCCCGCCTAACGTAAATGCCGGACGGATGATGACCGGAAAGCCTGCTTCTGCTGCGATCTGCTCTGCTTCCTCAAGATTGGTTGCAATGCCGGATGCCGGGATTGGCTCATTGATTTCCTGCATCAGTTCTTTAAACTTTTCACGGTCCTCTGCCTTTTCGATGGCATCCATGTTGATGCCCAGAAGCTTAACGCCCAGCTCTGCCAGAACCCCCTTCTTTTCCAGTTCCATCGCCAGGTTCAGACCGGTCTGTCCGCCGAATCCTGCCAGGATCCCGTTGGGGCGTTCTTTTCTCAGGATCTGTTCTACCGCCTCTACGGTCAGCGGTTCTATGTATACCTTATCTGCAATTCCCTGATCGGTCATGATTGTCGCCGGATTGCTGTTGACAAGGATCGTTTCAATGCCTTCTTCCCGGATAGCTTTGCAGCACTGGGTGCCTGCATAGTCAAATTCTGCAGCCTGACCGATGATGATCGGGCCGGATCCGATGATTAAAACTTTTTTTATGTTATTTTCAAGTGCCATTCCTGTTTCTTCCTCCCCTTTGTCTATTTCATCATTTCTACGAACTTTTCAAACAGATAGCCGCTGTCAGTCGGTCCCGGATTTGCTTCCGGATGATATTGAACGGAGAAAATCGGACGGTCTCTGTGCTTCATGCCTTCCACGGTCTTGTCATTCAGGTTGATTTCGGTCACTTCCATATTCTTCAGGAGCAGGCTTTCTGCCCGCACAGCATATCCGTGGTTCTGAGAGGTAATATAACTTCTGTCGTTTTCCTTATTATATACGCCGTGGTTACCACCTCTGTGACCATATTTCAGCTTATAGGTCTGGCCGCCTGCTGCAAGAGCCAGGATCTGATGACCCATGCAGATACCAAACATCGGGAGCATTCTTCCATCTGTTCTGGTAGCTTCCATCAACTTTTTCACTTCTGCGATCGCTTCCTTTGCTTCTTTCGGATCTCCCGGTCCATTGGAAAGAAACACTCCATCCGGCTCGTATGCAAGGACTTCTTCGGCAGTAAACCCATACGGGAAAATCTGAAGCTGGCAGCCGCAGCTTTCAAGATCGTCCAAGATTGACTTTTTCGCACCGAAATCTAAAACAGCTACCTTGTATTTTTTTTCTACACCCTCTGCACCCCGCAAAACATCTGATGTCTGAGATTTTGCACCATCTTCTGCACGATCCTTATCATTATATATATCTTTCGCCCAGGAAGCTTCCTTCATATAGTTACCTCGCAGCGGCGTTTCATCGCAAAGCTTTTTCAGTTCGATGACTGACTTGTTCTCTGTAGAAATCACGCACTTGACTGTGCCCTCCTGACGGATGCGCTTGGTAATCTTTCTTGTATCCACCCCTGCAATTGCCGGAATTCCCATTTCAACAAGCCAGCTGTCCAGGCTCTGCTCATTCCGGTAGTTAGATGGAACATCGCATTTTTCTTTGACCACCAGACCGTACGCATAAATCTTATCTGACTGATCATCCTCGTTGTTGATACCGTAGTTTCCAATCATCGGATAAGTCATGGTAATGATCTGGCCACAGTAAGACGGATCAGTCAGGATCTTCTGATACCCTGTCATGGATGTGTTGAATACAAGTTCACCTACAAACGTGGCTTCTGCACCGAAACCTTCCGCTTCGTACAGGCTGCCGTCTTCAAGATATAACTGTCCTTTCATATTATGTCTGCCTCTCCTTTTCTCCGTAGTTCGTAATATATTCACTATATTCATTTTTTCTGCATAATTTGTATTTATACGGATGATTATGCATCATTTCTTGAATTTGTTGTATAAATATTTACCAGTGATTGATTATATACCATTTTCTTCGTATGTACAAGTGTTTTTATACAAATTCCTGAAAAAATATTTCATACTTTCGTGTTTTTTTACAAAAAACACTTGATTTATTATGCGTATGCGAGTATAATCATACTCGTTTCAAGTTATTATTCATTCATTGAAATATTTATTCATAGAAATGGAGCATTTCGCAAATCGAAAATGCAAACCGATATAGATATGCATGTTTTGTGAAAGCTTGGCGGAATAGAATCGTAAAGACAAATTTGGAGGTATTAAGACAATGGCTAAAGAAAAAATTGTCCTCGCATATTCCGGAGGACTAGACACATCAATTATTTTAACATGGCTGAAAGAACAGTATGACTGTGATGTTATCGCAGTATGCTGCAACGCCGGTCAGAAGGAGGATTTTAAGGCTATCGAGGAAAAAGCATACAAGACAGGTGCGTCGAAAGCCTACATATTAGATATCCAGATGGAATTCGTCGAAGACTACATCTGGCCTACTTTAAAGGCTGACGCTATTTATGAAAACGCATATCTTCTGGGAACATCAATGGCAAGACCGTTAATGGCTAAGAAGCTTGTGGAAATCGCTGAACAGGAAGGTGCTTTCTATATCTGCCACGGCTGTACCGGCAAGGGCAACGACCAGGTTCGTTTCGAAACTACCATCAAGGCTTTGAACCCTGCGATCAAGATCATTGCCCCATGGAGAAGCTGGGACTTCCACTCCAGAGAGGATCTGATCGA
>CAKQVC010000272.1 GCA_934277655.1 uncultured Clostridia bacterium | reverse complement strand
GGGAGATGGACTGGTATCGGTCACAGGCGATTTTTATGATAAGCATTATGACAAGACTTTCAGCACGAAGCTTGCTTGTCCGGATCATGGAATTAGTATTGAAGAACTGGAACCGAGAATGTTTTCATTCAACGCACCGTTCGGGGCATGTCCGACCTGTAATGGACTGGGATTTACGCAAAAGCTGGATCCGAAGCTTTTGATCGACGAAAGCAAAAGCATTGATGAGGGAGCTTTGCAGCCGATTTTCGGAACCATGGAGTTCAGCGGTTTTTACCGACAGCTGGTAGATGCATTGATCAGGGACCATGGGGTAGATTCCTCCCTCCCACTAAAGGATCTGCCAAAGAAATTCCGACAGGAACTTTATTACGGAACCGGAGATCGTCATTTGGTCTACGATTATGTCAGCCGCACCAGCGGAACGGTTTCGCATCAGGACAGACCGTTTGAAGGTGCTTTAAACAATATTGAACGGCGTTACCGCGAGTCCACTTCGCAGTATTTTAAGGACAAAATGGAAAAGTACATGACCATTAAGACATGTCCGGACTGCAGAGGGCAGAGATTGAAGCCGGAGATTCTGGCGGTTACTGTCGGTGAAAAGAATATCGCAGAGCTTTCCGATATGTCTATTAAAGAAGCACTGGAATTTATTACGAATCTGGAGCTTTCTGAAAAAGACCGAAAGATCGCTCATCAGATCTTGAAAGAAATCAAGTCGAGACTGAATTTCCTTGTAGATGTGGGGCTGGATTACCTGACTCTCAGCCGGAGTGCGGGAACGTTATCCGGCGGCGAATCACAGAGAATCCGTCTTGCCACACAGATAGGATCCAGCCTGGTCGGTGTGTTATATATTTTGGACGAGCCGAGTATCGGACTTCATCAGAAAGATAATGAGAAGCTGCTGCAGACGCTGCGACATCTGACGGATATCGGCAATACGCTGATTGTCGTTGAGCATGACGAGGATACCATGTATGCGGCAGACCATATTGTAGATATCGGGCCGGGAGCAGGAATTTACGGCGGCGAGCTGGTAGCACAGGGAACGGTAGAAGAAATAAAGAAATGCAAAGAATCCCTGACCGGACAGTATCTGTCAGGTGCGAAGAAGATCTTTGTGCCGGACAAGCGCAGAGAAGGAAACGGCAACAGCATTGTTGTGAAGGGTGCACGTCAGAATAACCTGAAAAATATCGATGTGGAATTTCCTCTGGGCAAGCTGGTCTGCGTTACCGGAGTTTCCGGTTCCGGCAAGAGCAGTCTGGTCAACGAGATTTTATATAAAGGGGTGGCATCTGTAACCAACCGCCTGCAGGAAGAACCGGGTGAACATGATGAAATTCTGGGACTGGAATACATTGATAAGGTTATCGACATCGACCAGTCTCCGATCGGAAGAACGCCGCGTTCAAATCCTGCAACATATACCGGCATGTTCAATCATATCCGGGATCTGTTCGCCAGCCTTCCGGAAGCGAAGATCAGAGGTTATGAGAAAGGACGGTTCAGCTTTAATGTCAAGGGAGGACGCTGTGAAGCCTGCAACGGAGATGGTATTATCCAGATCGAAATGCATTTCCTTCCGGATGTTTATGTGCCTTGCGAGGTATGTAAAGGAAAAAGATACAACCGGGAAACGCTGGAAGTGAAATATAAAGGAAAAAGTATTTTTGATGTGCTTGACATGAGTGTCAGTGAGGGAGTAGAATTTTTTCAGAACGTACCTTCAATCTACAGGCATCTTGTGACACTGGAAGAGGTTGGACTGGGATACATTAAACTGGGTCAGCCGTCTACGCAGCTTTCCGGAGGAGAAGCGCAGAGAGTGAAACTGGCATCGGAACTGACGAAACGCAGCACGGGCAAAACTCTGTATATTCTGGATGAACCAACGACGGGACTGCATTTTGCGGATGTGGACAAGCTGTTGTCTGTACTGGATAAGCTTGTTGATGCAGGCAATACGGTTGTCGTTATCGAGCATAATCTGGATGTCATCAAAAGAGCAGATCATATTATAGACCTGGGACCTGATGGAGGAAGCCGTGGGGGTACGATCGTAACAACAGGAACTCCGGAAGAAGTTGCGGAATGTCCGCAGTCATATACCGGTCAATTCTTGAAAAAGCTATTACAAAAGTAAAGGAAAGCAGTGCAGCGTGCATGCAGGGAGAAGATGCGCGGCGATAAGGATTGCTTTCTCTGCCGGAAAGGGCAGACAGAAAACGTACAATAAACGTACAGAGGAGAATCCAATGAACAAGAGAATGAACCTGACCATGCTTACGGATTTCTATGAAATTACTATGGCAAACGGCTATTTTGAATCAGGGATGGCAGAAGATACTGCCTATTTCGATATGTTTTTTCGAAAAGTACCTGATGGAGGCGGCTATGCCATCATGGCAGGACTGGAGCAGTTGATTGACTATCTGAAAAATCTGAAATTTACGGAAGAAGACATCGAATATCTTCGAGGGAAAGGCATCTTTTGCGAGGCGTTTCTGGAATACCTGAAAAATTTCGAGTTTAAATGTGATGTATGGGCTGTCCCGGAAGGAACCCCGATTTTTCCGCATGAACCGATCGTAACGGTACGAGGACCTGTGATGCAGGCACAGTTTATCGAAACGATGGTGCTTTTATGTATTAACCATCAGAGTATGATCGCAACGAAGGCAAACCGCATTGTTCGTGCCGCACAGGGAAGACCGGTTATGGAATTCGGTTCCCGCAGAGCACATGGTGCAGATGCAGCTATTATGGGAGCCAGAGCTGCGTACATCGGAGGATGTGCGGGAACGGCTTGTGCGATTGCTGACAGGGATTATGGTATTGTGGCGTTGGGAACGATGGCACACAGCTGGGTGCAGATGTACCCGGACGAGTATTCTGCATTTAAAAGATATGCTGAGATTTATCCGGACAACTGCGTACTGCTGGTG
>CAKQVC010000271.1 GCA_934277655.1 uncultured Clostridia bacterium | reverse complement strand
TACGAGAACTGTTAATGGTGCAAAGTTTGTTACTTGGTCGAAGCCGATGAAATACACGGTAAATCGGAATGTCCCTACGGCACCTACCTTTTCTGGGAAACCATATATTTTGGGCAATGCTGGAAGTAACATTTTTGTAGAGAATGATAGCCCGCAGATTGCAATCAGAGTCTTGGAAAAAAATAATAATCCTATTGAAGACCTTCCATATCAGTTAATGATTTATAAAAATGATATGAATTCAAATGAGGGTGGAAGCCTAGTTGATGCATGTACAGTTACCAAAACGGGATTAAGCTCTTCTAGTCATTCTGAATATTGCTTTGATTTATCAAGTCAGGAGGGAACAGGAACTTGGTATTATTACGTTAAAGTTGAGGTTACGGATGGAATCACAACGGCAAGCAGAGTAAGTGAACCGCTTAAAGTAACTTTTAAATCTGTAAAAGATGTTGTAAAGAAGCTTGAAGGAAGTGGAAGTCAAGCAGATCCTTTTCTCTTGAAAGACCAGAATGATTTGATGTATGTTAAAGAGCTTGTAGAAGGCACGAATGGCGCTTTATATAACTTCTCGGGACAAACACTGGCTTTGGAGAACGATATTGCGCTGGATGATAGCTGGGAACCAATTGGTTGCCTTAAAGAAGGAAAAACGAAAGAAGAAAATGGAAAGAACCTGCTGCCGTTTAGTGGAACTATAGATGGAAAAGGTTTCACACTAAAAGTTAGCAATAAACCACTGTTTAGCTATGTGCGCAGAGCTACGATTAAGAACCTTAATCTGTTTGGCGAGCATATAAATGGATACGGATTAGTTGACAATTATACTGTTGACTATGGGGAGACGGGAATTTATGTGAATGACCCGATAAGGCTTAGAGTTGTTGATATAGAAAATGTCACTGTTAAAAGTGGAACTAAAATTTTGAAAGCAGGATTCATAGGCGGATATGCTTCGGGAGTAAATGCGGTTAATATTCGAAATTGCAAAATCGAAGTAGGAGTAACAATTGGTGATGATGGCTCTTGGGGAGCTTTAGGAGATACTTCTTATGGCTATGGATTTATTAGTGAAGGGTTTGACCATCGAGACAATATCGGCTCTTTTGCAGGAGCATTCAACGGAACGATTACAAACTCAGTAAGCTATGCAACGGTATATGGACGCAAAAATGTTGGTGGACTGGTTGGTATGAAGGGTCAATCTATGGGTTCCTGTGACATTCTGAACAGTTCATTCCAAGGAAAGATTATTGCCACTGGGGATAAGGTTGGAGGAATCGTTGGTGCAGGATACATTTCCGGCAGTGCACCAGGCACACCAACTGTTGAAATTCATAACTGCTATGTTGCAGCTGATATTCAGGGTAATGATAAAATTGGCGGTCTAGTTGGCTCGGAAGAAGGACATGAGAAGTTCAACGATACCGGTGACAGTTACGGAATAAAGGGTGCAAATTCGATTTCGGATAATCTTTTTTATGGGGCTATTAAAGCCGGAGAAAATGCAAAGAACATAGGCGGTATTCTCGGATATGTTCACGATTTTTCCAAGAAAAATGGTGAAGCAACTAACTTCTATTTAGACAGCTGTGGAGCAACAAACGGCATAGGTGGTTCTGTAGAAGAAACCATGACAGGCGTTGAAAAATATGCGTCAGCTGCATCTGCAGATGAATTTAAAGATGGAACTGTTTTAGAAAAGCTGAATGGTTCTTCAACTAGCTATCAGAACTGGGAGATGAAACAGGGTGGACTCTATCCAACGACAACGGATAAACCGGTCGTAACCAGTTTAAGCATTGAAGGCGAGTGGAAATCAGAATATATTTTAGGCGAAGCACTTGACCTGACTGGTATGAAAATCTACGCAAACTGGTCCGATAATACTAAAACAGAATTAGAAATCGGAACAGATAGCAGTAAGGAAAATGTTGTTACGTACTCAGGGTATAATAAAAATACCAGAGGGCTTCAGACGGTAACATTCCAGTATAAAGCGATTAAAGCGACGATTGGTGTTACGGTCCTGAAACCGGTAACAAACCCTAACGAAAAGATTACAGTTAGATTTACAATGTACGGAGATGGAATTCATGACAGCGATAAAGAAGGAGCGACTTCGCATACTTTGAGCGCTGGAAATCTCACTCCATGGATTTCAAGCGAAGCATATCAAGTAGGCGTAAATGCTACTGTGTGGGATTTATTGCAGGAAGTTCAGAAGAAGCATAGTACTGAACTGAAATTCAATAACAAGGGAAACTATATTGACTATCTATACTATGACAGCACCAAAGGAAGTAAGTTTGACGAAACGACCTATCTTGGCGAATTTACAAATGGCAAAAAATCAGGTTGGATGTATACGTTGAACGGCACACACCCATTGCTTGGTGTAGAAGAACAGTTCCTTAATAATGGAGATTATATCGTATGGCACTACACCGACGACTACACGAAGGAAGAGGGGTCTGAACATTGGAATACTCCGGGTACAACGGAAGAAGTCAAAAACGTTACTACCGACACCAAGGCTGGTACAACCACTTCTCCAACAGATGTTAAGGTAAGCGAGAAGACTGCAGCAGACGGAACCAAGGAAAAGGTTGCGGAAGTTACGGTTTCTGCTGACAACCAGAAGGAGACCATTAAGCAGGCGAAGGATAATAAGTCCAATGAGATCATTCTCGTTGTTTCTAAGGATTCTGTCAAGGGTGCAAGCAAAGCTGACATCAAGCTGGATAAGAGCTTCATCGATTCTATAGTGAAAGACACGGATGCGAAACTGACTGTCAAGACTCCGTTTGGCGACAAGACTTATACGCAGGATGAGTTGAAAGCGTTAGCAGATGCAGCGACCGGCTCAACGATTACGATAACCATCGAAAAAGCAGAAGAACCGGCAGATGATGCAGTTAAGGCAGAAAAGATTGCGAAAGCAAAGAAGCTGACA
>CAKQVC010000270.1 GCA_934277655.1 uncultured Clostridia bacterium | reverse complement strand
GCAATGTATTGATCAATAAGAGCTTTGGTTCGCCGCTGATCACAAACGATGGTGTTACCATCGCAAGAGAAATTGAACTGGAAGATGCTACAGAGAATATGGGTGCACAGGTCGTTAAGGAAGTTGCTTCCAAGACAAACGATGTAGCAGGCGACGGTACAACTACCGCAACGCTTCTTGCACAGATTATCGTAAAAGAAGGTTTCAAGAATGTAGCAGCAGGTGCGAACCCAATGGAAATCAGAAAAGGTATCCAGGGCGCTGTTGATGTAGCAGTTGACGAAATCGGCAAAATCGCAAAATCCGTTGAAACAAAGGAATCTATTGCACAGGTTGCAGCTGTTTCCGCAGCAGATCCTAAGATCGGTGATTTAATTGCAGAAGCAATGGAAAAAGTCGGAAAAGACGGTGTCATCACAGTAGAAGAATCCAAGAGCCTTGGAACAACTCTGGAAGTTGTAGAGGGTATGCAGTTTGACAGAGGATACTTATCCGCTTACATGGTTTCCGATACAGAAAAGATGGAAGCTGTTATGGAAAATCCGCTGATCTTAATTACAGATAAGAAGATTACCAACATTCAGGAACTGGTTCCGCTTCTGGAACAGGTTATGAAGCAAGGCAGAAAGCTTCTCGTCATCGCTGAAGATGTAGAAGGTGAAGCACTGGCAACCTTGGTTGTAAATAAATTAAGAGGTGTTCTGGATGTTGTAGCAGTAAAGGCTCCGGGATATGGCGAAAGAAGAAAAGCTATGTTGGAAGATATCGCAATTCTGACAGGCGGCACGGTTATCGCAAGTGACCTTGGATATGAATTAAAAGAAGTTACTGCTGACATGCTGGGAAGTGCTGCAACAGTTAAAGTCGGGAAGGACGAAACGGTTATCGTAGCAGGAGCAGGTTCTAAAGATGAAGTTGCTGCAAGAGTGGCTAACCTGAAGACCCAGATCGAAGATGCAACTTCTGAGTTTGATAAGGAAAAACTTCAGGAAAGACTGGCAAAATTGGCAGGCGGCGTAGCTGTTATCAAAGTAGGTGCAGCAACTGAAACAGAACTGAAAGAAAGAAAGTTAAGAATTGAAGATGCACTGAACGCAACGAAAGCTGCTGTTGAAGAGGGCATCGTAGCAGGCGGCGGTGTTGCTTTAGTTAATACAATTCCGGCAGTTGCAGCTTATGTTGAAACTCTGGAAGGCGATGCTAAGACAGGTGCAGCTATCATCAGAAGAGCACTGGAAGAACCGGTTCGCCAGATTGCAGAAAATGCAGGCCTTGAAGGCAGTGTTGTTGTTGCAGAAGTTAAGAAAGCAGAGACCGGTGTAGGTCTGAATGCTGCAACAGAAGAGTATGTAGACATGATCAGTGCAGGTATTGTTGACCCGGCTAAGGTTACAAGAAGTGCTCTGCAGAACGCAGCATCTGCTTCTGCAATGCTCCTGACGACAGAAGCTGGTATTGTTGATATCAAAGAACCTGTACCTCCTGTAGCAATGGGCGGCGGTGCAGGTGCTCCAGGAATGGGCGGAATGGGAATGATGTAAGCTTTCCCTGAAAGCTCTTCAGAGTTTTTCGTGCAGAGGATGATTTGATGATTCTTATGTACGGTCTGAAGCAACACGATGCATGAGACATCGATAGAGTTTCATAGAGCAAGTTTAATAACAAAAGATAAAATCCGTAGTTTCCTGCCGGAATGGCTGAGAGGGACTGCGGATTTTTTATATATCTGTGTTGCTCAAAAAAAGTATTCTTTTTGCTTATTAAAAGAAATCACATAAAATTAACTTTACAAGAATCGCCGGATAGTGTAAAATTTAATACGCTAAAAGATTGAAAAACGGCACGTCCTGGTGGTGTGACAGTTTTAGATCTCTGGCGGAAAATCATAATTATAATTGAATATACGATGGCTTTTGTGGCAAATGCGCGACCCGTAGCAGCAAGGGAGGAATCTGCCTTATCAGATTTTATAGGAAGATGATGAAAAAGGGGGAAGTTACAGACCGAGATGTTTCGGACACGCATTCTTGTTCATGCTGAACAAGGGAATCGGGTGAGAGTCCCGGACACGTGGAAATTACAAACGTAATTTCCTAAGTAGCTGTATTTACAAAGTATTGTCTGCCATGCAGAGACATTTCTGCATGCGGTGAAAACCGGTCATTGGAAGGGCTGTCATGGCCCGGAGAGAAGGCTGCGGCAATGCGCTGGTAAAAAATGCAGGACACAGAGAGATATATATTGAATGTGGCCGGCATTTTCTGTGCGATAAAGAATATGCATGGAATAAACCTGGATGTATGAGTCAGAAGACCTACAAACCCCTGGGCTGTGAGAAGAAAACGACGAGCCCGGGAGCCGAAAGGACAGATTTTGCGAAGAAAACGAACATAAGACTTCCTGCGCGGGCAGGCTCTGAGAGCGAAAATGCCCAGGAGTGGCAGACACGGAAAGTGAAGATTTTGCAAATGAAGTCCTGCGAGATTTTGTCATAAAAGCGATGGGTTTAGATCCATCGTTTTTTTGTGCATAAAAAGCCTCGGATAGAACGGAGGACTGCGTATGGAAAATTGTAAAATGTCGAAGGAATACAGACGAGAGTCGGATCAGGAACTTTTAGAGAAACTTCAAGTGCTGGCAGAAGAACTGGGCCATCTGCCGAAACGAAACGAGGTTCCTTTTGCTTATGAACTGAAAGGACGCTTCGGTCCATGGCCGAGAGTACTGGAAGCAGCAGGTTTGAAAGAAATCGGGGCCAGGTATCAGAGAAAACAGCAGAAAAAGAAAGAACGGAAAGACAGCAGGCGCAGAGGTGCGTCTCCGTCGAGAGATACGAAACAAGCTGTGCAGCAGGAAAGAGCCTGCTGAGCGTGAAGAATATAATAAGCCTGCAAATAAAAAGTCAAGGCTAAATTGAAAGAACATTGAAAATTTTATACAGGTTGAAAATTGGGTATC
>CAKQVC010000269.1 GCA_934277655.1 uncultured Clostridia bacterium | reverse complement strand
AACTTCATCAGGAGAATATCACAGTCGTACTGATTACTCACTTTATGGAGGAAGCGGTTTGCGCTGATAGAGTTGTCATTATGAATGAAGGAAGAATTCTTCTTGACGGAAGCCCTGCAGAAGTGTTTTCACATGAAGAACTTTTAAAATCGGCAAATCTGGATATTCCTCCGATCGTCAAACTGGCATCAAAACTGCGGGAGCGGGGGATTGATGTTCCGAAAGAAATTATTAAAGAAGAAGAGATGGTTGAATTCATATGTCAATACAAGTAGAAAATCTTACGCATATTTATGATAAAGGTCTGCCTACGGAACAGAAGGCTTTAGATGATGTGAGCTTTACCGTGGAAGATGGACAGCTCTTAGGCGTGATCGGACATACCGGCTCAGGGAAATCGACACTGCTTCAGCATCTGAACGGACTGCTGAAACCAAACAGCGGACGGATCGTAGTCGGCGGAACTGATATAACGGCACCAGGAGTTTCCATGGTGGGCATTCGAAAAAAAGTGGGGCTGGTGTTCCAGTATCCGGAATATCAGCTGTTTGAAGAAACGGTAGCACAAGATGTTGCGTTCGGACCAAAGAACCTTGGACTTTCGGAAGAAGAAATCCAGGAGAGAGTTCGTGAGGCCCTGGAACTGGTAGGGCTGGATTATGAGGTAATTAAAGATCGCTCTCCGTTTGAGCTTTCGGGAGGTCAGAAAAGACGTGTGGCCATCGCTGGGGTTATTGCTATGCGCCCGGAAGTGTTGATCCTTGACGAACCAACGGCGGGACTGGATCCGAAAGCACATCAGGATGTACTGCACATGATTGAAGAAGTTCACAGCAAAACAGGCAACATTATCATTTTGGTTTCTCACAACATGGCCGATATTGCCAATCTTTCCGATAAGGTTATCGTGATTGACAGCGGGCATCTGGTAACAGCTGGAACTCCGAAGGAAGTGTTTTCGCAGAAAGAGGAACTATGGGCAGTCGGACTTGACCTGCCTCCAATTACGGAGTTTACAGAAATCCTGAGAGAAAAAGGAATACCGCTGGAAGCTGCGATCCTGGATATTGACACAGCGGCAGATCAGCTGGCAGACTATTTGAGAGGGCAGAAATTATGATAAGAGATATAACGCTGGGGCAATATTTTCCGGGGGAATCCTGGATTCACAAACTGGATGCCAGAGTGAAGATTATTGCTACTTTGCTGTACATTATTGAGTTATTTATTGTAGATAATTTTTTGGGATTTTTGATCGCAGCAGTTGTGCTGGGGATTTTAATTGCGATTTCGAAAGTGCCGCTTTCGTTTATTATCAGAGGCCTGAAGCCAATCTTGATCTTGCTGATGTTTACATTTGCACTGAACATTTTTATGGTTAACGGCGAGGTTATCTGGAGTTGGGGATTCCTTCACATCACGAAAGAGGGAATACAGACGGCGGTGTTTATGGCTGTAAGACTGATACTGCTGATCATAGGGTCGTCCATGCTGACGTTATGTACGCGTCCGCTCAGTCTGACAGACGGAATTGAACGGCTGCTTTCTCCATTTAAAAAGATCGGACTCCCGGCACACGAAATTGCCATGATGATGACGATCGCACTTCGGTTTATTCCGACGCTTTTGGATGAGACGGATAAGATCATGAAAGCACAGCAGGCAAGAGGTGCGGATTTTGAATCGGGGAGTCTGATCCAGAGAGCAAAGAGTCTGATCCCGATCTTAGTGCCGCTGTTTGTCAGTGCGTTTCGAATCGCACAGGAACTGGCAATGGCTATGGAAGCACGGTGTTATCGGGGAGGCGATAATCGGACAAGGATGAACGAAATGAAAATGCAGAGCAGGGATTTTGTGGCGTTCGGCCTGCAGGCAATGTTTCTGGCAGTGATTATTATAGAATCGCAGGTTTTCTGATCTGTATACAGCTCGGAATGAGAAGAAGATAGCCCGGGCATTCTAGCACCTGGAAGGGAAAGAAAGTTCTCCAATGCACAGGGAAAAAAGAAAAATAAAAAAGGCCCGTCAGCCATACTGCCGGGCTTCTATTATAGAGGAATAAAAAAATGAGACAGAGAAATATAAAAAATTTAGACGAACGAATCGAGGAAAATTCCAGATTCCTCGTGGAAAATCCCCGTAACTGTAAAGGCCGCTGGCATGAGATTTTTGGCAATGACCATCCGATATTTTTGGAAATCGGATGTGGAAAGGGACGTTTTATTGAGGCTCACGCACAAAGAGAAACTTCCTGCAATTTTATAGCCTGTGAAGGGCAGGCTTCTGTTGTTCTCCGCGCATTGGAAAAAGCAGAGGAAAAAGGACTGGAAAATCTTCGTATTTTTATCGACTATGTCCATGATCTCCAGGATTATTTCGAGACAGGGGAGATTGCAGGTGTTTATCTGAATTTCAGCGATCCGTGGCCAAAAGCACGCCATGCGAAACGAAGACTGACCTATCATAAGAACCTGGAAAACTATCGCAGTGTTCTTTCGGATAATGGATTTATTGAGTTTAAGACAGATAATGAGGGGCTATTTGCATTTACATTAGAAGAAATTGAATCTGCCGGATATACGGTTATCGAGATGACAAGAAATCTTCACGGAGAGACGAATCTAGGACCTTGTGCGGCAAAATCAGCAGAATATATGACGGAGTATGAGGAAAAATTCAGTGCTCAGGGAAAAAATATTAATTATGTAAGAATTTAAAAATCAAAAAGAAGGAGATAATGACAGAATATTTTTACGTTTTTTGAAAGGTAAAAGGGTGCATATGACTTCTTTAGCGGAAGTGCCGGCAGGCAGAGGAAGAGAGTAAGTCCAAGACATCATTTCTTTACCGAATGTCTCACGAAATAAGAACACCGATGAATGACATTATGGGTATGCTGACCCTTGCGAAAAAGGCTTCCGATACAAAGAATTTACAGCTGCAACAGTATCTGGACAAGATAGAGGAAGTAACAGTGCGAAGGATACAACTTCATACTTTCGGA
>CAKQVC010000268.1 GCA_934277655.1 uncultured Clostridia bacterium | reverse complement strand
GATGATGCAATTTACCGGAACATTATTTTGGCCGGCATGGGGTTTGTTGATGCAGAAAACGGCGAAGGCCTGTACATGAAGACTACCGATGAAATGATGGAGGAGTTCAGCTATTTAGGAAGCAGGGCGAAGGAAGTCGTTATCGATAATACCAATTATATTGCAAGTCTGGTGGACGGAGGAATCAAGCCGGTTCCCGACGAAAAATATCCGCCGAAGATCGAGGGGGCAGAAGAAACGCTGCGAACTACCTGTATGGAAAGAGCTCATGAACAGTACGGAAACCCACTTCCTAAAGAAATTGAAGAGCGGCTTGATGTGGAACTGAATTCCATCATCAATAATGGCTATGCGGTCATGTATGTCAGTGCACAGATGTTGGTTCAAAAATCCCTTTCCGATGGCTATCTGGTAGGCTCTCGTGGATCAGTAGGGTCATCTTTTGCAGCGACGATGGCAGGAATCACAGAGGTAAATCCGCTGAATCCCCATTATTTGTGTCCAAACTGCAAGAAGCTCATCTGGGGAGACATGAAAAAGTACGACTGCGGTGTAGATATGCCGCCGATGGACTGCCCGGACTGCGGCACGGAAATGAAGCGGGATGGTTATACCATTCCATTCGCGACTTTCCTTGGGTTTAAAGGAAATAAAGAGCCGGATATCGACCTTAACTTCGCTGGAGAATATCAGCCTGTAGCCCACCGATATGTAGGTACGATCTTTGGCGATAAAAATGTATTTAAGGCAGGAACTGTAGGTACTGTTGCAGAAAAAACCGCATTCGGCTATGTTGCCAAGTATTTCGAAGAGCGGGATATTCCAGCCAACAAATACGAAAAAGAGCGGC
Organism: uncultured Clostridia bacterium; assembly: GCA_934277655.1. GTDB lineage: Bacteria > Bacillota > Clostridia > Peptostreptococcales > Anaerovoracaceae > CAG-238. The sequence continues at coordinate 2,157 of CAKQVC010000268.1, read as the reverse complement.
TGGCTGTTCACTGCACCGGTGTAAAGAGAACCACGGGTCAGCATCCGGGAGGCATTGTAATTTGCCCAGACGATCATGAAATTTATGAGTTCTGTCCGGTTCAGCATCCGGCAAACGATACGACCACCGATATTGTTACAACCCATTTCGATTACCATAAAATCGATGCGAACTTGTTGAAACTGGATATTCTCGGCCACGATGTGCCGTCCATGATCCGTCAGCTGCAGGACATGACGGGTACGGATCCTCTGAACATCGACCTTACTGACCGTAAAGTACTGAGTATCTTTAACGGAATTGAAGCTCTGGATATCAAAGATCCTGATTACAAATTTAAACATGGATCCTACGCAATACCGGAATTCGGAACCGCTTTCACGCGGCAGATGCTGGACGATACCAAACCAGATAAATTTGCAGACCTTGTGAGAATTTCCGGGTTTTCTCACGGAACTGATGTATGGTTGAACAATGCACAGGACTATATCCGTTCCGGAACGGCAACCATGCGTGAAGTAATTTCGACCCGAGACGACATTATGAACTATCTGATTCTGAAAGGCGTCGAAAACGAAACCGCTTTTAAGATTATGGAGATCGTCCGCAAGGGTAAAAAAGACCTGGATGAGTTTCAGGTTGCAACGATGAAAGAGCATGATGTTCCTGACTGGTATATTGACTCCTGCAACAAGATCAAATATATGTTCCCGCGGGCTCACGCAGTTGCCTATACGATGATGAGTTTCCGTATGGCATGGTATAAAGTCTATTACCCACAGCAGTTTTATGCAACATATTTTACGACGAAAGTATCCAACTTTGATGCAGAAACGATCCTGAAGGGAAAAGACGGGATCCTGGAAAAAATGGAAGAAATTAATAACAAGGGGACGAATGCATCTGCAAAAGAAAAAGACGACTACACAGTGCTGGAAGTAGCCTACGAAATGTATGCACGAGGATTTGAATTCACACCGGCACGCCTGGGCAAATCAAGTGCGACCAAGTTTGATGTGGAAGATGGAAAAGTCCTTCTGCCGTTTGTTGCCATTGAAGGAGTGGGAGAAAATGCAGCGAAAGCGTTCGCAGAAGAATATAAGAGCAAAAGTTTTGATACGGTTGAAGAGGCAATTATCCGTGCCAAACTGAACAAGACTGTTGTGGAAGGGTTGCGAAACCACGGCGTATTCGAAGGCCTTCCTGAGACAGATCAGCTCAGTATGTTCTAAAACCAACATCAGCGTAGGAAATTTTTCGTGATAGAAACGAAACAAAAACTTGAAACGCAAATTGAAAACGGAAGCCGGGAAAAGCGAAAACGGAAAAAAGAGACCAGAAATCCTCTTGCGGAAAAAGTCGATTAATGGTATAACATTAAATAACACCCTTGACGCTGATTCTATATGGCAGAACCAGGGTGCAGTCTATAATGACAAAACTAGCGAAGTATCGAGGAAGAAAAGTGGAAGCATTAAAACAGAGAATTTTAAATGAGGGTATTTCCTTGGGATCCGATCGGATCAATGTTGACGGATTCATCAACCATAAAATCGACACTGCTTTTATGGAGGAGATTGGTAAGGAATTTGGCAGAAGATTTGCCGATGTGAAAGTTGATAAGATCTTGACGGTGGAAGCTAGCGGCATTGCAATCGCTATGGCAGCCGCCAGATATTTTGATTATGTTCCGGTTGTTTTCGCCAAGAAGGCGGCCCCGAACACGATGATCGAGGATTGCTATACGGCGGATGCCGTTTCTTTTACGAAACAGGTAAAGAATGTGATCCGTGTTGCCAGAAAGCATATTGAAGCAGACGAAAATATTTTGATCTTGGACGACTTTCTGGCTCATGGCGAGGCAGCCAAGGCATTATGTAAGATCATTGAAGCAGCCGGAGCACATGTTGCAGGAATTGGTATTGTAATCAGCAAGGATTTTCAAGGCGGCAAAAAGAGCCTGGAGGATATGGGATACAGAGTAGAAACCCTTGCTTCCGTTGCTCATCTGGAAGACGGAAAAATTGAATTTGTATAAAACGAATAAAAAATTATGATTATGGAGTTAACGTTCGAATATATACGGACGTTAACTTTTTTTATATAAAAAATTCGACAAAAAAAGAAATTTTATATTGTGTTCGAATCGTGATGGAA
>CAKQVC010000267.1 GCA_934277655.1 uncultured Clostridia bacterium | reverse complement strand
CTGTTGCACCGAATTCACAGTCAACTCTCCATGCAAGGTTGTCCTTGGTAGTAGCTTTCATGTTCGGTTCTAAATCTTCGCCCAGTAATTCTGCAAACTTAGCAGCGTGTTCAGCTTCTTCGTAAGCAGCTTTTTCCCAGTAAAGGCCGATTTCCGGATAGCCCTCTCTGTGCGCGATGCGAGCCATGCAAAGATACATGCCTACTTCAGAACATTCGCCCTGGAAGTTAGCCATCAACTGTTCGAAAATGTATTTCTTATCTTCTTCTTTGATGTCAGGATTATTTTTTACTGTTTTAGCATAAACACCATATTCATGTTCTGCAGCTAAAGTCATTTCGCCTTCTACTTTTTTGAACTTGTCAGCGCCAACGTGGCAGACCGGACACTCTGCAGGTGGCTGGTCACCTTCATGAACATAACCACATACTGTACATACCCATTTCATAATTTCGTACCTCCTAAAAACTAAAAACTTTTTTGTTTGTCATTTGTGTATTTATATTTTACCACAAAACGGAAGAAAAACAACAGGGAAAAGATTTTTTCAGACAAAAAACACATTTTCAAAGAGTAAAGGCCAGGGATATTTGCGATAATGGTAAAAGACAGAATCTTATAATACGCAGACCACAAAGTGTAGAGATCCAGAAAGTTTGAGATGACAGAAAAAGATATAAAAAGCGTTTTTAACAGAAAATTATCTAGCACTTTCTTAACTTTTTGCGTATAATAAAAGAAAAGATTACAAAAAAAGTAAGGAGAACGGCCTTTGCGAAATCATACGTTATTACAGGACAAATTCAGGGAAGCACTCACATCAGTGCTTCCGATTACGACAATCGTGCTTCTGCTGTGCTTTACGGTAGCGCCGATTCCAAATAATATGCTGGTTTCATTCCTGACCGGAGCCATTATGCTGATCGTAGGAATGGCATTTTTTACGCTGGGTGCTGATACAGCAATGACACCGATCGGAAACAAAGTCGGAAGTCAGATCACAAAATCCCGAAAGGTGTGGGTACTCGTGTTCGTCAGTTTTTTGCTGGGAGTTATCATTACTATTTCGGAGCCGGATCTGCAGGTGCTGGCAAATCAGGTGCCTACCATTCCCAATGCAGTGCTGATCGGCACAGTAGCGCTGGGCGTTGGTGTATTTTTGGTCATTGCTATGTTGAGAATTTTGTTCGGGATCAGTTTGAATATCTTATTGATCGGATTTTATATCATCGTGTTTGGTCTGGCGATGCTCGTACCGAAAAATTTCTGGGCAGTAGCCTTTGACTCCGGTGGTGTGACGACAGGACCGATGACCGTTCCGTTTATCATGGCACTGGGCGTCGGTGTTTCTTCCATCCGAAGCGACAGACATGCCGGAAATGATAGCTTCGGCCTGGTTGCACTTTGCTCTATCGGGCCGGTTCTTGCAGTTCTGGTTCTTGGACTGATGTTTCCTACCGAAGGTGCTTACGTGCCGGTTGAAATCCCTGAAATGGAGAATTCGCAGGACATGATTCTTCTGTTTGTAAAGGAGCTGCCGTTATACGCAAAAGAAGTAGCTGCTGCGCTTGCTCCTATTATTATATTTTTCTTTCTGTTTAATGCCTTTTCTATTAAACTTCCGAAGAAACCGTTGATCAGCATCAGCGTTGGACTGGCTTGTACATATGTAGGTCTGGTACTTTTTCTGACAGGTGTTAATGTAGGCTTTATGCCGGTGGGGAATTACATTGGGAATCTGATCGGAAACCATAGTTATAATTGGATACTGCTTCCGATTGCCATGCTCATTGGATATTTCATTGTTAAAGCAGAGCCGGCAGTTCATGTACTTAACAAACAGGTAGAGGATCTGACAGCAGGAAGTATTCCGGCGAAGGCAATGGAAATGTCGCTTTCTATCGGTGTGGCTCTTTCTCTCGGTCTTGCAATGACAAGAGTGCTTACCGGAATTTCAATTATGTATTTTCTGATCCCGGGTTATCTGCTTGCGCTTGGACTGTCGTTCTATGCACCGAAAATCTTTACATCGATTGCTTTTGACTCCGGTGGAGTTGCATCCGGGCCAATGACGGCAACGTTTCTTCTGCCTTTTGCGATGGGAGCATGTGAAGCGATCGGGGGACCGGATCGGATTGTAAGCGATGCGTTCGGTGTTGTGGCGATGGTTGCGATGACACCGCTGATTACGATACAGCTTCTCGGTGTAGAATATAAGATCAGAACGAAAAAAGAACGTGCTGCCAGAGAAGCAATTCAGGCACGCATCAGTTCTTATACAGATGATGATATCATCGAATTATAGTTTTTTCAGAATGTGAGGACAGCTATGGATGGATTGAATATGGTAATGACGATTGTTGACAGAGACAGGATCGAACCGGTTATTGGTTTGTTTCGTGAAAATAATGTATTTACCACAGATGTTGTATTAGGGCAGGGAACGGCACCAAGAGAAATTCTGGAATATCTTTACCTCAGTACGGCAGAAAAAGCAGTCGTCTTCGGTGTGGTAACCAGTGCAGGGCTTTCCCAGCTGCTTAAAGCGTTTAAGCGCAAGCTGTTTATTGATGTTCCGGGAAACGGGATTGTTGTGACAGTACCGCTGAATTCAATTGGCGGAAAGCGGAGTCTGGAATATATTATGGACGGACAGACGCTTGATTTAAGTGAAAAAAGTGTCGAGGAGATGGAAAGAGAGGAAAGAATGGCGATTAAAACGGATTTTGAGTTGATCTTTGTTGTAGCAAATGAAGGATACAGCGATTTGATCATGGAGGCAGCCAGATCAGCAGGAGCATCAGGCGGAACAGTAATCAAAGCGAAGGGAACCGGGGCAGAGTATACAGAAAAATTTTTTGGTTTTTCGATCGCGTCAGAAAAAGAAATCCATCTGCTGGTAACTCCGGCGCAGGGGCGCAACACGATCATGAAAGCGATCATGGAACATGCTGGCCTTGACAGCAAGGCGCAGTCTATTGTTTTCTCCCTTCCGGTCAGCCATGCGA
>CAKQVC010000266.1 GCA_934277655.1 uncultured Clostridia bacterium | reverse complement strand
CACATGGTCGTACCAGCCTGATCGGCGATTTCCAGGACGCGCTCGTGGCTGTGCTTAACCGTCTGGATCCCGGTTGCCATATTGGTAACGCAGCCGATCGCGAGAACTTCCATGCCCAGATAGTTGCAGGCGATGGTTTCCGGCACGGTACTCATGCCGACAGCATCTGCCCCCATCCCTGCAAAGGCACGGATTTCAGCGGCTGTTTCAAAGCAGGGGCCCATGAAACTCATATACACGCCTTCCTTATATGCAATCCCAAGTTCGTCTGCGGTCTGACCGGCAAGCTGGCGAAGCCGGAGGCTGTAAGCTTCGGTCATATCCGGAAAGCGAGGCCCGAATCGTTCATCATTAGGTCCGATCAGAGGGTTCATTCCCATCATATTGATGAAGTCCGTGAGCATCATCAGCGTGCCCGGTTCGAAGCTGCGGTTGATGCCTCCGCAAGCATTCGTCAGAATAACCTGCTCAACACCAAGCTGTTTTAAAACGTAAAATGGATAGCAGACTTCCTTCATAGAATAACCTTCGTAGAAATGAAATCTGCCTTCCATTGCAAAAACATCTTTTTCTCCAAGTTTACCGGTAAGCAATGCACCTTTATGTCCCTCAACCGTAGATACTGGGAAATTTGGGATTTCACGATACGCAAGTTCCTCTGTTTCCGCAAAGTCTGCAGTCAGGTTCCCAAGTCCGGAACCTAAAACGACAGCAATCGTTGGATGCTTCGAGATGTGAGAACGAATATAGTCCGCACTCTCCATGACCTGCTCATAAAAATTTTCTATCATAAAGACCTCTCCTTTCTTGTCCTAACAGTATAACAGACGGAAACGGGTAATGCAAGACGCAGGACAATGCTGCTCCCTGCAGGATCCTGCCTTTGTGGCATAAAGGACAGCCGGTTTGGCGTATGCTTTAGAATCAGCAAAATAGATGAAGCGTTCCTTGCTGGCTGTAAGGAACATGAAACATACCCATATTGTGATCGTAGCAGAAAGGGGACGAATGCGGATGAAAAAAGTATTGGGAATCATTTTTCTTTTTTTTATTTCTGCGGGCTTGGGGACCTGGTATCTGAGCGGATACAGTGCTTCTCAGCTGGCCGGCAGCGGAGTGGCTCTGGTAAGGCAGGAAAACGTTGCAGACTCAGCTTCAGGGTCAGGGGTGAATCTGGAGTCAAATTCAACTTCAAATTTAGAGAGTGTTCAGGACTTGAAAGGTGAGAAGAAAGCGGTTATTGTCATCGATCCGGGGCATGGTGGAATGGACGGTGGTGCATCTTCTGCAGATGGAACGCTGGAAAAAGACATTAATCTGGCCATTGCAAAGAAACTGAAAGAACAGGCGGAGCAGTATCCGGTAAAAGTGCTCATGACCAGAGAAACGGACGCTGGTCTATATTCAGAAAGCGGGGATACGATACGCAGCAAGAAACGGGCGGATCTACTGAACCGTAAAAAAATTCTTGAGGAAGAATGTGTGACAATAGGGATATCCATTCATTTGAACAGTTTTCCTCAGGATGAAAAAGTATACGGAGCACAGGTTTTTTATCCAAAAGGATCAGAGAAGAAAACGCATGTTCAGACTGGACAGAACCTCAGCAGAACATTGGCAGAATCAATTCAGAAATCCATAGAAACCAACATTGAAGACGGCAGGACCAGGGAAGCCATGACGAAAAATGATATTCTGTTGTTCCAGAACACGCAGGCAAATTTGGTTCTGGTAGAATGTGGATTTCTCTCCAACAGGCAGGAGTGTGAAAAGCTGAAAACCACAGAATATCAAGAACTTCTGGCAAAGTCTATCTGGGAGGGAATTAATGAGAATTTATGCCTGAAAAAAATACAGAAAACAGATGTGCTTGACAGTGCGAACAAACAAAAAAATTTCAAGAATTTATGTTCAAAACTCTGTGGATAACTTTAAGAAAAAAACAGAATGGATGCAGATAAATATTGAAATTTCAACAAGAATTGTATTAGAAGTTATCCACAGCGGATTGTGAAAAAAATTGTATACAATATTGGAGATCGATGTGGATAAACAGTGAAACCCTTGCAATCATGGGCTTTCAGAATTGTTGAAAAGTGTTTGCGCTTTTAAGAACAAGGGTTGACATAATTCGACAAAATGGTACAATATACTAGTAAAACTAAATTTGGAAACAGACAGGAAGAGGGGGTTACCAATGTACGATTACTATGGCTTTTACAGTACACCGATGATGTCCTATATCAATATGGCCGGTGTAATTGCGGTCTGTGCCGTAATTGCTGTTATTGCGGCAGTAGTATTGTTTTTTACTTTTATGAATAAGAAGCATGAAGGAAGGTATAAAGGGTTTGCAGGGAAACTGTATAATTTCCTTAATTTTAACCGGTTTTATACAGAAAACATCGTGAAGTTTTTCTATGTGATCATTGCATGCGTGCTTACGGTTTTAGGTATTGTACAGATTGTCATGGGGTCTTTTATCGGAGGTCTTCTGACGATCGTGGCAGGAAATGTTGCGGTGCGTATAAGTTTCGAACTGCTGATGATGTTCATTATCCTCTGCAGAAAGACGGTGTCCATCGATAAGAGAATTGCCGGTATCGAAAAATTTTATCAGGATCATGATGCCGACGAGGAATATAATTCGGATTCCGATTTCAACGAAGAGATGTTCTGTAATGATCAGCAGAAGCCGTTCATGGATAAAACTTGTGAAGAATCAGTGTCTGAGCCGGAACGCAGTACTGAAACGGTAACGGAGCAGACTGGTAATGCAGAATCTGAAAACTGTGAGAATGCGAATGCTGACTTTGTAAAAGAAAACGAAGAAAAAGAGAATGAATAGAAAATGCAGGAGCGGACGAAACGATTGTTCCTGCGTAATAAGTAAAAAAAGAAAACTTTTTAGAGGCTGTAAAATAAGTCTCTGATAAAGAAACGCCAGAACCGGCAAATGCCGGTTCTGGCGTTTCTTTACATTACATTTCCGAATATGTTCTGCTGCTGCCGGAGGATGCGT
>CAKQVC010000265.1 GCA_934277655.1 uncultured Clostridia bacterium | reverse complement strand
GATGACTGCAATATCAATAAGGGTTGCTGTATCGCCGTTTCCGTGAAAATCCAGCCGCTCGCTGAGACTGTCTTCGTCTTCTACATCGATATGCAGATACGGTGCTACGCCGACCACATCGATGCCGGATTTTTCTTCCAGAATCGCAATACCTGGGTCAAGGATGGTTTTGTCTCCACGGAATTTGTTGATGATCAGGCCTTTGACCATCTTCTGTTCGTCCTCCTCCAGCAGGCTGACAGTTCCAATCAGCTGTGCAAAAACACCGCCCCGGTCGATATCGCCGACCAGAAGCACCGGTGCTTTAGCCATTTTCGCCATACCCATATTGACGATATCTTCATCTTTCAGGTTCACTTCTGCGGGACTTCCTGCACCTTCGATCACGATGATATCGTTTTCTGCACTGAGTCCGTTGAAGGCCTTCATCACGTCCGGCACCAGCTTATGCTTAAAGGCGAAGTAATCACGAGCACTCATGGTTCCCAGCACTTCCCCATTGACGATGACCTGACTGCCCACGTCATTAGTCGGTTTAAGGAGAATTGGGTTCATCCGCACATCCGGAGCAATGCCGGCTGCTTCTGCCTGCATAACCTGTGCACGGCCCATTTCCATGCCGTCCTCTGTGATAAAGGAATTCAGTGCCATATTTTGTGATTTGAACGGTGCTACTTTATAGCCGTCCTGTTTGAAAATTCTGCATAAGCCTGCGGTGATCAGGCTTTTTCCTACATTTGACATGGTACCCTGCACCATAATTGCTTTTGCCATGTTGGTTTCCTCCGGTTATCTTTTTAACTTTCTCTTTAACAGCTTTCGTTTTTATTTTTTGGCAGATGACATTTTCTGCATTTCCTGCTTTGTTATTCGCAAGATCGTATCTGTATCATCCCGTCATATTCTCAGTAGTATTGTCAGCCGTATCTTATGTATTTCTTTATGTATTTCTTTGATCCAGCAACTGTTTCATAGCTTGCACAAGCGCTTCATTTTCCGGACGCAGCCGCACGGCAATGCGGTAATAGCCTTTGGTCAGCCCCGGATAATTGCTGCAGTCCCGGACTAAGAAACCTTCTGTCAGCAGCTGTTTTCCCAGATCTTCCGGTCCGCGGAAAAAGATATAATTTGCTTCGGATGCGTACACGGTAACATTCATCTGCCGCAATGCATCCATCAGGAATGCATGCTCCCTGTGCAGTGCTTCCAGACTTTTTTCCACAAAGAAATCTTCCTGCAGTGCGGCGATGCCTGCTTCCTGCGCCAGTGACGAAATGTTCCAGGGCTGCACGCAGCGTTCCAGTTTTTCGATCACGACTGGATTGCTGGATATTCCATACCCCAGCCGCACCCCTGCCATGGCATAGAGCTTGGTAAAGGCTTTGAGCAGAATCACATGATGATAGGCGTCCAGCAGCGGCAGCATGGAGTCGCGTTCCGGTTCTGTAACAAAGTCCATAAAACACTCGTCCAGCATTACGATCGTTCCGGTCTCGGCTGCACGTGCCAGGATTGCCTGCACCATTTCTTTTTTCATGCGGGTGCCGGTTGGATTGTTTGGGTTACAGAGAAACAGCATGTCCGTTTCTTCCGTCAATGCGTCGGCGATGTTCTGCGGGATAGCAAAACCGTCTGCTTCCGCAGTTTCAACATATTGAATCTTGCATCCCACGGTTTCCAGTGCCTGCGCGTATTCGGCAAAGGTCGGTGCCGGCAGCACCGCCTGCTTTGGACGCAATGCCTGCACAGCTGCAAAAATGACTTCTGCTGCGCCGTTACCAAAGAAAATCCATGACTCCGGTATATTTAATTTTTCTGCTAAAGCTTTTCGCAATCTGCTGCACTGCACATCCGGATAATGTCCGATCTGTCCGGCTGCCCGGCAGATGGCATCCTGTACCCGCTGTGGCGGTCCGAAAGGGTTGCAGTTTGAGGAAAAGTCTATTATGTTGGGATGGCGGTAAATATCACCGCCATGTATCATTTCTTTCATCTTGTTTATCATTGCCTTTCTTTTACCAGTAAAGCAAGAAGCTGACAGCACCCAGCACTGCAACGGATAAAAAAGCTGCCCAGTACATCAGTCGGTTCATGCGGCAGATGTCGTCAGGCTCGACCGCCCGTAAAGGATCCCCGATAAAGGGCTTTTCATAAAGCTTGCCGAAGTAATAAGCGTTTCCGGCTAACTGGATATCCAGGGCACCGGATGCCGCAGCCTCTGTATGTGCCGAGTTTGGACTGGCATGCTTATGACGGTCTCTGGCGAAAATCCTGCCAGCATTTTTTCCGTCAAAAGGTCCCAGCCATGCACTAATCACAAGCAGGATGCCTGCCAGCCTTGCCGGAATGAAATTTGCCACATCATCCAGCTTTGCTGCGCACCGTCCAAAATATAAAAAACGCTCATTTTTATAGCCAACCATGGAATCCATGGTGTTGATCGCTTTGTAAAGGTACATGCACACCGGGCCTCCCAGTGCCATGTAAAACATCGGGGCAAACACCCCATCACCGAAGTTTTCTGCTACTGTCTCTACAGCAGCTTTCGATACACCGGTTTCATCCAGATTCTGCGTATCACGTCCAACGATACGGGAAACCGCATATCTGCCATCCGACAGGCTGCTTTCTTTGCCCGAAGTCAGTGCATCATATACAAGCATGCTTTCATCCTTCAGCGAGCGGACCGCAAGCATCTGATAGCACATGAAAGTTTCCAGTGCCAGTCCTGCTGCGGCATGTAGCCCATATGCCACATGTAAAAGCCCTGCGGTTACCCCCACAGTAACAAAAACAACGCTGATGACTAGCAAAACACCGCCTGCTAGTTCACCGCGGGGTGTTTTCGGTAATGCTTTTCTGATATTTTTTTCTAACCAGTCTATCAGTTTCCCAATCAATCTGACTGGATGATAGAGCCAGCGCGGATCTCCAATGGCAAGGTCGAGCAAAAAACCGGCCGCCAATGCGATGCCTGTATAGTGCAACATAGCTAGTCTCCATTCTTACAGATGCTTTCTGCG
>CAKQVC010000264.1 GCA_934277655.1 uncultured Clostridia bacterium | reverse complement strand
GTCTTCCACCATAAAATAGAGTGCGGCAGCGATAGTCAAAAAGATGGCTGACCTGCATTTCGATAGACAAAATTTCCCCTGAATCAGTTTCAGCTCTGATATCCATGGTAATGTCCTTGTCTGTAATCCAGTCTCCAAGATCAATAGGATTTTTGATCTCGAGGTTTCGGATTGGGTCATCCTTTCGTTCCAGAATAATATTAAGCAGCCCGATAAGTGCTGCTCTTGATTCATCCGTATCCCTTCCATAAATCCGATGGAAAACATAATCGTTGTACAAGGGCATCCGGGTTCGGTAGGTATCTGTGTAGAGTTTTGCGATTTCTTCGCTGTTTGCTATCTGCTTTGTTTTCATTAATTTCCCCTCTTCACATGTTGTGCGGAGAATGGATCCATTCATATTAATTAGAAATTTCTGTAAGATAATTCCAACTCATTCCCGAGGAAAATACAAGCATAAATGTAATAAATTGTATTTATAAAAATTGTCTCCCACTAAGATTTTTCAATTTTTCTGAATTCCATCCCAAAACTGGATAGCCCAGCCTTCAAAAGCCTCTTGCACTGTCCATCTTAAAACCAAAGACTGCAGAATGTACACCCACTCTGCAGTCCCCTTCCATCAATTTATATTCTTGAAATCATTGATGTCTTGTTATTTATTTACTCCACTTTCTGTTTGCGTATTTACACTGTTTCAGTGCTGTCTTCGCGATCAGCTTGCCGTTTTCATCATAAACACGAACCTGTGCTTTATAGTAGTACATCTTGCCTTTCGTTCCGGCAGTGTTGATATATGACTTGCTTGTCTTGGTCACTGCGGACTTGTAGCCTGCTGCTTTCTTTGCAGAGCGATAGTATCTGTACTTAACCGTATAGCCAAGGTCTTTCAGTTCCTTGATGGAAGCTGTCGTTTCGCTGTTTGTCTTAACCGTTACTTTGATATTCTTCTTTGCAGTCTTTTCAGTGCGTGCCATCAGCTTCATGGATGCAGTCAGCTTCTTTGCTTTCGCAATTTTTTCTGCCTTAACTGCATCATCTGCCGGTTCTTCTGCTTTTTCGATGGTTATCGTAATCATTGAACCGTCTTCCGCCTCTGACAGCGCTTTCAGTTCATCCTGCGTGTAAGTCTTATCTCCAAACGGAGTCTTGACGGTCAGTTTCGCATTCGTATCTTTCACGAGGGAGTCGATGAAACTCTTATCCAGCTTGATATCTGCTTTGGTTGCATCCTTGACATAATCCTTAGAAACAACAAGAATGATTTCGCCAGACTTGTTATCCTTCGCCTGCTTGAGGATTTCTTTCTGATTATCAGCAGATACCGTAACCTCGACAACTTTTTGCTTCGCACCGTCGGCATTGATCTTTTCGCTTACCTTGACTTCTGTTGGAGAAGTGGTTGTACCAGCCTTAGTATCGGTGGTAACGTTTTTGATATCGTCTGTATCGCCGCCAGGGGTGTTCCACTTGTCAGAGCCTTCTTCCTTGGTGTAGTCATCTGTATAGTGGAATACAATCTTATCGCCGTTGTTCAAATGCTGCTCTTTGACACCCAGAAGTGGATGTGTTCCGTTCAGGGTATACATCCATCCGGAAAGCGTTCCGTTGCTGAATTGTTCGATTGTAATTCCTTTGTATGTTACGCCGTCAACATAATTACCACTCGGATTGGAGAATACGATATTCGTCTGTTTTGCAACCGCATCCAGTACATCTTTCACTGTGCCGGATTTCTGAATGGTGATGCTTGCGCTATACCATGGAGCAAGGTTGTTTGCTGTCAAAGTATGAGTTCCTGTTTTTTCCGTCGGCTTGCCGTGGACCTCGTCTCCAAGCAGGGTAAAGGATACTGTGATCGTACCCGGGTCGCCCGGTACAGGCAGTTTTTCTTTATATGTTGCCGTTACAGTCACTTTGCGAGCCGGCATGGTAATGGTTGTTTCTGCTTTGGATGCATCTGCAAATACAACATTTGCATCATTCGAAGTCCATTTATCAAAAGTTTTGCCGCTTGGTGCTGCGTCTGCTTTGATCGTTATAACAGTTCCCGGGAGATAACTACCCTCTCCTATAACGTCCGTACCGGATTTCACGGTCAGCTCATATTTTTTAAGCAGAGCTTTCAGTTCCGGGAAGTCGCCAATCTGCGTGAATGCATCGCCAAGGTCTTTGCTTACAGTACCATCCTTGAACTGTGCTGCCGTTCTGGATTCTGCAGAGCCAGCGGCATCGTCTTTGCCGATGCCCTTAAAGGATACTGCTACGCCATCCAGATAGTAACATTTGTTTATCTCCCCGCCTTTTGAACTAACAATTGCACCTGCAGACGTTCCCATAACATCTCCTTTTGATATGGAAACTGTGCTGTAACAATTCTGGATTTTTTTTGTATTTTTTCCTGTAATCCCACCGATCTTTTGTATCTTTTTAGCTACAGTCGTGGTCAAACGACCTTTGGCATAGCAGTTTTGGATTGTTCCTGTATTCTCTCCAGCGATTCCTCCTATGAGCTTTATCATACTCGTGCTGGTGGCAGTAATCACAGCGTTGGCTGCACATTCGGAAATCATCCCGGCATTTTTGCCGGTAATTCCACCAACGTTATCTTGGTCTGATAAAATTTTTGTTTTAGCAGTACTTTTTTCTACTTTTGCATTGCTCTCAATTTCTCCGGCAATTCCTCCTGTATATTGTTGCTTACTTACAATTGCACCCTCAAAAGCACATCCAGAAATCACGCTGCTGCTTTCCATCGTTCCTGCAAGACCTGCTCTGCCACTTGCAACAACAGCATCGGCGATTGTAAGGTCTTTTATCTGCGCATTTCCTTTTAATGTTCCGACAAAAGAGCCTTTTTCAAGATACATACCCTGAATGGTATATCCTGCGCCGTCAAATATACCGCCGTATTCGGTCATACCTATAGTCGCTTTGCATTTTGAAGCTTGATCTGTATCAATGTCAATTCCCGGCATGATCGTCTGCACCAGATTCTCGTTCAGTGTGATATCGGCTGTAAGG
>CAKQVC010000263.1 GCA_934277655.1 uncultured Clostridia bacterium | reverse complement strand
CCACAGAACAGGATCTATACGATAGCCAAGAACCTTTCTATTTCTTTTAAAGAATGGTGTCAGGTCACTTATGTTACGTTTTATTCGGATGTATTCAAACGAAATATTTCCCGATATTTTCAGAATTTTTATCTGAACCGTAATCTGAGCAATAAGGCAATGATCGCACCGTATCAGGATGGCTTTTTCATCATCAGCACGGCGAATCGAAAAGACGAAAAATACTTTGATATGATTCTCCATGATGTGCTGACATATTTGAATATCCCTTCCGAAGAGATTCGTCTGCGAGAAAATGTTTTGCGCAGAAGTGAAGAAAATGGTGTTGCTCCATACAAAAACAACAACTTTCACAAGGATTCACTGCTGTCCTGCAGCAGTCAGATACATAAGTCTTTTGAAAGCCTGGATCAGTGTTTCAAAGAAAGTTTTCATACGTATGTCGCTTCTCTGGCAGAGGGGCGGAATTTTTACAGCTATCAGAACCTGGGTGTATATGAAATTCTTGTAAAGCACTATAAATCAACAGAAATGGAGCAGTACATGCAACGTTATCTGGAACCGATGCTCGGCAAGGAAGATTACATGGATACGGCGGTCGCTTTGGTTCATGCTGGCGGAGACATTGTCAAAGCCGCTGAGATCTTTGGTTGTCACCGCAATACCATTCGATATAAACTGGCTCGTATGCACGAGATGATCGGCAACGCGCCAGAAAATGAAAATGATTTTTTTATGAATCTTTCCCTTGCGGTCAGAATTTATCTGCTGCGGCAGGTCGGAAAGTAGAAAGGATTTATTAATGAGTAAAAAATTGAAAGCGAACATTCTGCTGCTCATCACTGCAGCTGCGTGGGGGGCTTCTTTCGTTTCCCAGGTCAGCGGCATGGACTATGTAGGTCCGATTTCTTTCCAGGGCATTCGTCTGATGTTTGCAGCTCTGGTTCTGGTGCCAGTCGTTTTTGTGATGAACAGAGGCAAAGGTCCGTTGTTTGCACCGGAAAAGAAAGAAGAAAACAAGAACATTCTGATCGGTGGTATCTGCTGTGGTACGGCACTATTTGTTGCATGTACGCTTCAGCAATTTGGCTGTGTATTCACGACAGCGGGAAAGGCAGCCTTCATCACAACGCTTTATGTGGTTGTAGTTCCGATTTTCAGTCTTTTCCTCAGAAAACGTGTTCGTCCTATCATGTGGCTCTGCGTAGCTCTGGGGGTTGTTGGTCTATATCTGTTGGCTATGCCAGATGGTTTTGGCAGCGTTTCTAAAGGCGACTTTTTCGTTATTTTATGTGCGGTCGCTTATGCTGTACATATTCTGGTGTGCGACCATTTTGTTGCGAAAAATGATGGCGTCAAGCTTTCTTTCATACAGTTCCTTACGGCAGGAATCTTAGGCTGTATTGCAATGTTCATCTTTGAGACTCCGAACCTGCACGATATTCTGACCTGTGCGATTCCGATCCTATATGCAGGCTGCATTTCCGGCGGTGTCGGCTATACTTTTCAGATTATAGCACAGCGTGATGCCGAACCGACGATGGCATCACTTCTGATGAGCTTAGAATCTGTGTTTGGTGTACTGTTCGGAGCACTCCTTCTTCACGAAGTTATGAGCGGAAGAGAAATCATCGGATGCTGCACAATCTTCGCAGCTGTCATCATTTCCAATCTTCCTGAAAAGAAATCCAAACTGCAGTAATGTTGACACGCTGCTTGGGTAGTCATTTTAGGAAGCTGTCAAAGGTAGTGTTTGAAGTATTTTCTCCCTTTGCAGTTGATACATAAACAAAGTTTTTATAAAGAAAATAATAGATGTATTAGTAATAAATATAATTTCAAACCAAAACGAGTGCACAATGAAATCGAAGATTTCCGTGCACTCGTTTTCTTGAGTTTCTTTTTATATCTTTTATTTAACTCTCATAACTGGTTTTCGCAAAAAATTTCATAGACATACCACTGTCCAGCACCAGCGTTTCTTTCGGTGCTTTCAGAATCCGGTATGTTACAAACAAATCTCCCACACATCCGCTGATATTCAAAATCTGCACCGCATACAGATACCACCAGTAGCACTCCGGCACATCTTTTAAAAGCAGTGCCAGCACAATCCCCCAGACAATGACTGGTGCAAGCGCTATGATAATGTAGGCTGCTTTGCCGAAAAAATACCGGCTGGAAGCGTACACCATGCCCGCCTTCAGTTGAATACCAAATTCTGCATTTTCGCCAGTAAACATTTTAATGAAAAAGCCATGAACACCTTCGTGAAGCAAAATATACACCAGGAATCCGATCAGCATAAAGCACACTGCAACGCCGATTCGGAATGGATGCATAGACACCGCATTTTTTAGGGAATGATCCGGAAGTGCCATCGCTATCATAGCAGCTGTAACTGCAAGTCCGGACCAGGCAATCTTTGTCGCATCCCCCGTCTTCGCAAAATCTATAATCTCGTACAGATCATACCCCTGCGGCAGATTTTCATAGCATAGCTGTTTTTTCTCATCTCGGTCATCTTCTGCTCTTCTTGATGCACGATGTCCTGAGTTCTCTGACTTATAATTATCATCCGATGCTTTCCGTTCCTGCTTACTATGCACTATTTCAATGCCTCCAGAACAGCTTCATCCATCTTGTCCGCATCAACCACACCGGTGTGTCTGATCTCCTTTTTATCTAAATCTTTGAGACCGTAAGGAACCGGTACCCCCGTTTCCTCTGCAAGTGCCTTCACATATTCAAAGCCATCATTGCAAGGTCCGATACCGCATGCTTTCGCTACACTTTCGGCAAACTTATATGCACTTGCTGTAGATGCGATCACAGTCGGTGTTTCATCACCGGTTTCCTTCTGATAATCACTGTAAACTTTATATGCTACTGCTGTATGGGTATCCATCAGATAATGGTTGTCCCTCCACATATCTCCGATTTCTTTTAGCGTTTCTTCCTGACTGCAGAAGCCGCCATAAAAATCCTTCAATGCATCCTTTACCTTCGCCGTAACCTGATAATTTTTATCCGTGTCAAGCTCTTTCATCCAGTCTGCCACAAGC
>CAKQVC010000262.1 GCA_934277655.1 uncultured Clostridia bacterium | reverse complement strand
ATGCATTGACTGATTTTCCACGTGACTGGTAGATCAGTCCATTTTCAAATTCTTCCCCACAGAAAATACATTGATAAGACTGCTTTTCCTCGGACCAGACGAAACCGTTTGTTAATTCTGCTAAAGTAAGTTCTTTAAATTCCATAGTATATACGATCCTTTCTGCCGAAAACAGACTGCTTTCAGAAAGTTTTCTTTTTATTACGCATAGGTATTGCTATTTGATATTTCCGGAATAATGACAAATGCACTTTACCGAACATTGATGTGTATAGAATTCTTTGATTTCTATCTGTACATATTACATATCTGTCAATATTTTTATGTTACAAGCAATTTTTATTAAACAATATATATGTGTGTTTATCATTGAATAAACTTTAACACAATTTGTTTATACAATCAATATGTTTTTTGAAAAAAATTTAACTTTTGATAAAAAATACATGAAAGAGCAATGCCCTTCATTAAAAAAATCCCTCCGGCTTCCCGGAAGGACGTAAAAAATAATTTTTAGATTGGAAATCAAAATTTCGGATATTTCTTTTTTGTTACATTTTCATGTTCTTTATGCTCTTGCGAAATTTTCCGGTGGATTTTATCCAACCACAGATTAATCTTCTTTCGATAAATCAGACAGATCCCACAGGCAATCAATGCAAGCACTGCCATAATGGCGACCCCTGTGTAATTTTCACTCTGAACCATAGTGCCCATCAAAAGACACCCGACCATTCCGGGAAATCTTCCAATCGCCGCAAGAATCAGAAACGGTCGGAACTTCATTTCAGAAGCACCGGCAGCATAGCTGACCATATCTTTTGGCAGTCCTGGAATCAGATATAGAAAGAAGACAATGGTGTAGGCCTGTCTGGAATTCAGCTTTTCGATATAGTATGACATCTTTTCTTCCCCAAAGAACAAGTGTAGGAAATCTCGCCCAAGAAGTTTGGCAAGAAGAAAAGATATGCCAGTTCCCAGTACAGCTCCTGTCATCGCATAAAGAAGCGCCGGCCAGAAACCAAAGAGATACCCCGCAGCCATTTGGAATACCTGTCCGGGTATGACGCTGATTACAATCTGCAGAATTTGGAAACCAATATAGATGAAAATCGACTGACTCTTATATTGATTTAAAAATGATACAATCGTGTCAATATCTTTGAACCCTTTCAGCCAATCTAGCTGGAAGAAATACAGATATAGCGGAACCCCCAGAATTATCAGAAGAAGCAATAAAATTTTCACTACGGAAAATATTACTTTCCAGGCATTTTGCTGCTTCGTCACTTTTATATTCTCCGCACCTTTGCTGAAACTCTGCTTCGCTTGTTCCGCTTTCAAATCGAATTTCTTCCTGGCATGTCCAGCTTTTAAATCCAGTTCCTGCCAGGCATGCTCGGCTTTTTGATTTCGTTCTTGTTTTCTTTCTCCTGCATTTTTTGTTCGAGTCATTTTTTCTCTTGCCTGCTTACTTTTCTTGTTTTCATCCATAATCCTTTATCTCTTGCCATTCCCCTTTTATTTTATCTTATCTTATCTTATCTTATCTATCTGCATTAAATTTCAGATTATCCATGAAACAGAATGATGTCCTGTCTGTCGTTTAAATTTGAAGGAGTCCGTCCTTTACTAACGTGTCGATGGCCTTGATGACACCAAACTTGGAGTGCTCATAAGTCAGACCGCCCTGAAAATATGCGATATACGGCTCACGCATCGGAGCATCGGCAGAAAGTTCAATCGTTGAGCCTTGAACAAAAGCACCTGCTGCCATAATGACCTGATCTTCATATCCCGGCATATCCCCCGGTACCGGAGACACAAAGCTGTCAATCGGTGCGGCTGCCTGTATTCCTTTACAGAAAGAAATCAGCTTCGCCGGGTCATGGAATTTTACCGACTGGACGATATCTGATCTTAAATCCTCTGCTTTTGGAGAAACTTCAAAACCTAAAAGTTCGAAAGCCTTACCGCAGAGAATTGCCCCCTTGACTGCACCGTTGGTTACTTTCGGAGCAATAAAAAGGCCTTGCAGCATGGTCCGGGTCTGTCCGTAAGTGAGTCCGCATTCGCCACCGATACCAGGGCAAGTCATGCGATATTGTATCTGATCAATCAGATCTTGTCTGCCTGCAATATAGGCACCGCTGAGTGCAAGACCGCCGCCTGGATTTTTGATCAAAGAAGATGCCATAACATCTGCACCGACATCTGTTGGCTCTTTTGTATCCAAAAATTCGCCATAAGAGTTGTCTACCATTTTTACAATGTCTGGATTTACTTCATTAATGGCATTCATCAATTTTTCGATTTCTTCAATGGAAATCGCTTTTCTCCAGGAATATCCGGTAGCACGCTGTGCTGTGATCATGCGGGTTTTGTCCGTGATTGCAGCTTTGACCCCTTCGATATCAATGGAACCATCTGGCAGTAAATCAACTTGTTTGAATGTTACACCATAATCTTTTAAGGATCCGTTTCCTTTTTCATAATTGGTAATCCCGATTACCGTCTGTAATGTATCATACGGATCTCCGGTAGCGTAGATCAGTTCATCTCCGGGTCTTAAAATACCAAGCAAGGTTGTTGCCAGTGCATGGGTACCGTTCACAAAGGTGGTTCTGACCAGGGCTGCTTCGGCATGGAACACATCTGCAAAGACCTTCTCGATCGCATCTCTTCCCGCATCATCATAACCATATCCGGTTGTCCATCCGAAATGCATGTCTCGGATCCGATTCTTTTGAAATGCATCCAACACTTTATACTGATTATATGCCATAATATCATCAAGTTCGGCAAACTGCTTCGAAACAGCTTTTTCTGCCTCCGAAACAATGTTCAGAACCTTCGGCTCGATATGAAACTTATTTTGTAATAACTGTCCTGTTTTCGTTTGATTCATGATTAAACTCCTATTTTTCTATGTAAATCTAATTCTATGCTATAATTTCAACTATTCCTCATTTTTTCAAAAAGTTTATTCCTTGCGCTCCTCTTCCCATTCCATCCCTTTTACCAGATCACGTTTTACATTCACTTTCTGCCTTGCATAAAGCTGTGTAGTCGTGACC
>CAKQVC010000261.1 GCA_934277655.1 uncultured Clostridia bacterium | reverse complement strand
CACCCATGCCTTCCAGCATAGCGACCATAGCAGCAGGAGAAGCACCTGTCATCAATTTGCCATCTTCCCCGTATGCATTAGAGACAAACACAGGAAGACTGCAGTTCTCTTTCGCTGCCAGAAGTGCCGCCTTCGTTTCATAGCTGTCGCTCATGGTTTCAATCAGGATCAGATCAACATTCAGCCGGCTTCCGATCCGTATAGTTTCGGCAAAAAGTTCTACAGCATCTTCAAAATCCAGATCACCGTAAGGTTTTAAAAGTTTTCCGCAGGGACCTATATCTAATGCGATATATTTTTCGTGAGGAGTGTCGGAAGTTTCCCGGGCAATCTGTGCATTCTGTACAGCTGCCTCTAAAATCTTTTCCAGCTCTTCTGTCGTAAATTTCAGTGTATTGGCACCGAACGTATTGGTGCACACCACGTTACTTCCGGCATTGTAGTAATCTCTGTGAATCTTTTGAATCGTTTCGGGATGGGAGAGGTTCCAAAGTTCAGGATATTCTCCCGGTGCAAGACCAGCTTCCTGCAGGAGGGTTCCCATGCCTCCATCCAGATAAAGCAGATGATCTTTCATATAACTTAATAAATTCATATTTCGTTCCTCCTGAAATTGCAGTCTGTTTTCGTGCATTGTATGCAGCCGCTGCGGCAGCGGTTCTTTTGTGTATGTGAAATACCAATCAGCGCAGTGACTGATTTTGAGGGCGACATCAGAAGACTTTCATTGAGGGAAAGTCCGATTTTCCGGGAGCAGTCAAGGACTTTGAAGATTTCCCGTTGTGCTTCCAGTACAAAATCTCCGTAGCCGGGACTGAATCTTGGCCGGGTGAAGCAATTTTCCTGGCGGTATTTTTCGTCGATTTCCTGATTAAAGCAGTCACAGAGACTTTCAATACGTTCCGCACCGATGGCCTGCATGCACAGTGCTCTGGAGGGCGAGACCGCACCATATTTTGTAATCAGCCGGTCCACAGCAATTCCGACAGTTGCTGCGAAAGCCACCAGTTCATGACATCCTGCCAGATTCTTTGCCAGATCCTTACTGTCTGTCTGCATGAATGTCAGATCGAGAAAGCTGCTTGCTTGTCCATCTGTCTGTAGATCCTGATCTGTGTCAAAAGAAGAGCAGGAGAGTGAAAAAGTCCGAAAGCAGACTTTGTAGATAAGCAGGGGAGAAATTTCTGCAATGCAGTCATCCAGCAGCTGCGTGATCATTTGATCTGCTTCATTGCTCCGATACCCCATATAGCGGAGTATTTCCTTTTGATTGAAAGGTGGAGCAGGATAGGTTCTGACAAAAACGCTGTTCATTAGTTTTTACCGAGAATATCGGACAGATTGCGCTGAATCTTTTCGGCAACATCCGGTTTATTCATAGAATAAACATGGACATTGGTAATATTGTTTGCATAAAGATCAATGATCTGATCGGTTGCATAGGCGATGCCGGCCTGTTTCATGGCAGCCGGGTCTGATCCGAACTTATCCACCAGGCTCTTAAATCTCTGTGGTACATGGGAACCGGATAATTTCAGTGCACGCTCTACCTGATTGGCATTGGTGATCGGCATAATACCGGCAACAACAGGAACTGTAATGCCGGCTTCCCTGATCTTATACAGAAAGTTGTACAGCAGATTATTGTCGAAAAACATCTGAGTCGTAAGAAATTCACAGCCGGCATCCACTTTTTCTTTCAGAAAACGAATGTCTTCTTTTTGGTTGGAACTTTCCGGATGGATTTCAGGGTAGCATGCTCCGCCGATACAAAAATCCGCACCACTTTCCTTTAATTCGCGGATCAGGTCGATTGCATGATGATAGTGCCAGTTTTCCTGGTGCGAAAGATCCATATTTTCAGGGATATCACCACGGAGCGCCATCACATTTTCTATGCCGGCTTCCTGCATCTCTCTGATTTTTGCATGAACGGTTTCCCTTGTGGAGGAAACGCAGGTCAGATGAGCAAGGGTGGAAACATCATATTGATCCTTGATATTCTTTGCAATGTCCAGAGTATATTTGCTTGTGCCTCCCCCTGCACCGTATGTAACACTGACAAAAGCAGGTTTTAATCTGGCGATTTCTTCTGTCGCAGCTTTTACACTGTCGAATTTGGCGTCTACCTTCGGAGGGAAAACCTCAAAAGACAGGGAAGGTGTGTCTTGTTTTAGTAAATTGATCAATTTCATGTGTTCTAGTCCTCTTCTTCTTGTAGTATTCTATGTGCAAGGTCTGGCAGCATCCGCTTGGAAAGCAAGCTATTCTTCGGGAAACGTCTGCTTTTCAGAAAGATGCCGCAGATCTGTTTTCAACCAACAGGTTAAACTAATATATCATTATACTATGGAAAGCTTTGCGTTTCAAGGGTTTTGGGAAGACAAACTTTTGTTTAAAAATACTTAAAAAAAACCGAAAGAAGCTCAGGCTTTCGGTTTTTGACGGAATAAGGAAACATCGTCCATGAATTTCTCTAACAGATGCAGGACGAGCATATTACACTCCAGATATTCCGGAGTGTTTTTTTGTTTTAAAATCAGAAAACCGTTCACATAGCCGGGAAGGTTTTCGAAAGGTGTAAGATCCCTGAAATATCGTTTCAGATTAAAGAAAAGATTATCTTTCAGTTTTTCCACAGGCAAAGCAAAAGCGAAAGTGTGATCCTTGTCAAAATGGCAGTCAAATGGCTGGACTTGGCAGCTGTAGCTGCTGAACTGAAACGGATCAGAAGCATAGACCCCTGAAAAAAGGAGTTCTGCAGCGTTGATCTTGACAGAAGCTACATTTAACTGCGGCCATCCGTTTCTGCCGCAGACAGGAAAACCAAGAGCAGAGGCTCCCTTATGGATATCCGTCTGCAGGATGATCGGAAAAATCTTATAAAGCTGCAGGATATCATCGTGATTGTGCAGTAAAATTTTGCGGCGCAGCTCGTTTTTTTCTGTCTCGTCAAAGGCGCTTTCGAAGGCGCGGTAGAGGGCAATACTCTCTTTGCCGTCGATCTCGTCGCCGCGCCCCGGCGCCAGCCCCATATAGGCCTCCACGGATTTTTGCTTGAGGCTCGGCAGGAGATTGCGG
>CAKQVC010000260.1 GCA_934277655.1 uncultured Clostridia bacterium | reverse complement strand
GACAGTTTTTCATTCATCATATTTTTCTGTACGCTATAGTGCTTCGATTTCTGCAACAGTCAAACCAGTATTTTCAGAGATTACTTTAACCGAAATACCTGCATGTTTCAAATTCTTTGCAATTTCACGTTGTTTTTCTGCTGCACCCTCTTCTTTTCCCTTTCTCAGTCCTCGGTCATACCGTATTATCATTTCTTCTTCCAAAGTCATAATTCGATCTACCTCCTCGTCGTTGTTAGCTTCTTCTACCCTTTCGTCAAGGTATTTGACAAGCATATCGTTCTCATCTACCCTTCCTGAATCTACAAACGCATAAAAAGCCGCCAGTTCTTCTGGAATTCTCTCTTTCGAACACTTTGTATTTAAGATTATTGGCCCGGACGCGATACGGCTCTGCTCTCATCTTTCGTCTCGGCAATCGCCTTCGCTCAGGCACCTGACTTGCATCTGCTCTGTCTTTGCTATCACTCGCCAATCACAGTGCCAAGTTCATTGTACTAGACCCGTCGTTTAAATTCAACTGTAAATTTTTATCATACATTTCAAAACGGTAAATCGGTTCATCCATTCCGAAAGCATCGAAACAGCACACAAAGATTACATAACTGCGTTTGAGCTTTCCATATGGCTCTCCTTTTCGCAGTGCATTTCGCGCCATTGCGGTATGATAATACCGGCTTCTCTTCGGTATTTCTTCTTCACGTTCCAGTTGCAACTCAATGTCATAGATAGCTTCATCATCCTCGAATAACACGTCCAGGCGAACGGACTTCGACTCCAAACCGGTAATGATTGTTTTTTCCACTTCTTCTGTGTAGTGCTTCAACACTTCCTTAGCATCTGCACCCTCCTGTTCTCCGTTTTTCCCCGGAAAATAGATTGCCTTTACTTTTTTATCAGGAAAAAGTTTTTCGATCAGTCCCCGGCAGGCAATCGGATCATGCATGACAATGGCAAACATAAGCTTATTCGTAAATTGATATTTTCTCATCTAAAATTCTCCCTTCCCTTTTGCTGGTCCTCGGTAGCTTGTATCTGCTGCGATTAAAAGTCTTACTAAGTCAACATTTCACTGCAGAGCCCACATTCTCAGGAGAATAGCGCTATTCTTTTTTCTGTATATACTGCAATATATTTACAGGATATCACGCATGTAAAATTATGTCAATACTTTTTCATATTGCTAAACAAGAGTGTGCATAGCCAAACAAAAAACTGCCCGAACTTCATCAGACAGCTCATGATTATTATATTCAAACTCTGGTTTTCGTGACTGGTACAATGTGCAGCACAAAAACCTTGGTTTCGTGTAAAACTTCAACTACTAAAAATCTTGATTTCGTGTAAATTTATAATCATTAATTTTTTTGATTTTGTGTTAAATTCCAATTGATAAACTTTTTGATTTCGTGTTATAATACTAATATAAAAAATTTCACATCAGCTTCGAGGGAGGTAAGAACAGTGAAAAGAAAGATTTATGAGGAACTTCTGAAATGGAAAAAGAATAGTGCAGGACAGACAGCTCTGCTGATTGACGGAGCACGCCGTGTCGGCAAAAGCTATATTGCGAATGAATTTGCGAAAGCAGAATATAAAAGCTATATATTAATTGATTTCAACCAGGCTCCTAAAGAAGTGACCGATTTATTTGACAATTATTTGCATGACCTTGATACCCTGTTCATGTATCTTTCGAACTTTTACAACACCAAGCTGTATGAACGTGAAACACTGATCATTCTTGATGAAGTACAGTTTTATCCTCGGGCAAGATCTGCAATTAAATACCTTGTGGCGGACGGCCGCTATGATTATCTTGAAACAGGCTCGCTAATGTCCATCAAAAAAAATGTCAAGGACATTCTGATTCCCTCCGAGGAAGAGCATCTGAAAATGTATCCGCTTGATTTCGAGGAATTTTCATGGGCGCTCGGCAATGAAATGATTATGTCATTTATACGGACCTGCTATGAAAAAAGGCAACCAATGGGCCAGGCACTTCATAGGACGGCAATGGATTACTTCAGACAATATATGATTGTGGGCGGTATGCCGCAGGCGGTTGAAAAATATGTCGAAACGCATGACTTTGACAGCGTTGACCGTGTAAAGCGGTCAATCCTTGAGCTGTATCGGGCAGATATTATGAAACATGCTGCAGGATATGAGATGAAGGCTGCACAGATTTTTGACGATATTCCTGCACAGCTCCAAAAGCATGACAAGAAATTCAAGCTGTCTTCATTAAAAAAAGAAGCACGATTCCGGGACTATGGCGATGCGATATTTTGGCTGTCCGATGCCATGATCGCAAATATTTGCTACAATTCCACAGCACCAAGCATCGGTCTGAAGCTGAACATGGATCGACTCACACTAAAATGTTATATGGCAGACACCGGGCTTCTTATCAGTCATGCCTTTGACGAAAACGGAATCGTAAGTGAAGAAATCTATAAAAAATTATTATTTGATAAGCTTGAATTCAACAAAGGTATGATCGTAGAAAATATCGTGGCACAAATGCTGACCGCAGCAGGTCATAGACTCTATTTTTATTCCAATTCGTCGCGTGAGGATGTAACAGAACGAATGGAGATTGATTTTCTGATTGCTAAGAGCAAAATCGGCAGCCGCCATAATATCTCTCCGATAGAAGTGAAATCAGGTAAGAATTACACACTTACATCCTTAAAGAAATTTAGAAACAAGTATTCAGAGCAGACAGATACACCGTATATTCTTCATACCAGCGATCTGAAGGTGGAAGACGGATTCGTCTATCTGCCGCTTTATATGGCACCGCTTCTATAAAACGTATGGGGTGCAAGCCTGTCAATACGATGACCTGCACCCGATGTCACTATTTTTTACGTGTCAGCAAAAGATTGCATTTTTAGAAATATCCGCAAGCCTTTTTCTCCAGTCAAAAATTCCTAAATTTTCCAACATAATATATGCTGAAATATAATTTTCGAAATCGATCTGGTCAAGCAAATATTTTTTTCCTGATTCAGGATTCAAGATTTACCCACAAAGCGGGGCGAACAGCATTATTGTCATGGTCTACAAAGTCGCCGAC
>CAKQVC010000259.1 GCA_934277655.1 uncultured Clostridia bacterium | reverse complement strand
GAAATACCTGCAAAGAAATATCGTAGAATACAAAGTTTCTGTCTTTTTCTGCGTACCTTTGCTGATTGAGTCCATTTATAAAAAGATCTTACTGACTGTAAAAAAAGAAGGGCTGGAATCAAAAGTGAATTTTGGGCTGAAACTTTCACAATTTCTCCTGAAATTCGGTATTGATATCCGACGTAAACTTTTCAAGCAGATCCTGCAGCAGCTCGGCGGCAATATCCGTCTTGTTATCAGTGGAGCTTCTGCCATCGATCCTGCGGCGATCGAAGGTTTCAACCGTTTTGGCATCACGGCAGTTCAAGGATACGGCATGACGGAAGCAGCTCCGATCCTGGCAGCAGAAAATTCAAGGGAAAGAAAACCCGGATCAATCGGCAAAGCAATTCCCGGTGTCACGCTGGCGATTGATGAGCCAAATGCAGATGGTATCGGCGAACTGATTGCCCGCGGTCCGAATGTCATGTCCGGCTACTACGAAAATCCTGAGGAAACCGAAAAAACGCTGGCAGGCGGCTGGCTTCATACCGGAGATCTGGCTTATACCGACAAAGACGGATTCGTCTTTATCTGCGGTCGCAAAAAGAACGTCATCGTTCTGAAAAACGGAAAAAATGTCTACCCGGAAGAAATTGAACAGCTTATCAGCAGTCTGCCTTATGTGGAAGAAAACATGGTATTTGGACAGCCCCGCCACGAAAACGGGGATGAAAAAGACCTCGCTCTTTGTGCAAAAATCGTATATAAACCGGATTACATGAAAGAAATCCTGAATCTTTCCAGCATCGACCAGATCGAAGCACAAGTTCATCAGGACATTGACCAGATAAATAGCCAGCTTCCTTCTTATAAGCAGATTTTCCGCCTTGTTATCACAGATCAGCCGATGATCAAAACTACAACCGGGAAAGTAAAACGTTACGAGGAAATCAATCATTTCCAGTAACCCCCTGAAGAATCAAAAAATTTCATTTCACACTACCGAAATCACTTTTTCCATGCCGTATTGCAGGATGCCTGTGGGCAATAAGCTCTATTGATTTTCGCATGAAAACAGCTACATAAAGGATTCCATCTTTTAGGAAAATGTAGTATAATTTATCCACAGTATCTTAGTATCTGGGAGGTCTTCATAAATGCGAAAAGTTCACATCCAGCGTTTCAGTACAGGCAGTATTATCATCGCTGCCATTTTGGCAATTTTGGTTACCGTTGCTTCCATCTGGGGAATACAGACTTTCCGGGAATTAGAAAGCACCACCACGCAGTACCTGACCTGCGAAAAATCAGCACAGAAATTGCAGGAGGGCTCTGATACGCTTACCGAGCAGGTTCGGCTTTTTGTCATGACTGGACAGACCAAATATTTGGATGGATATTTTACTGAAGCCAATGTGACCAAAAATCGCGAAAAAGCCATTAAAGAACTGAATAAATATTTTGCGGGGACTCACTTGCTTGATAATTTAGAGAAAGCATTAGACCAATCCCAATTCTTGATGGAAAGTGAGATTTATGCAATGAAGCTGGCTGCCGACGCTTTCCAAATTGATGATAATGCCCTGCCGGCGGAATTAACCTCCATTACTCTGACTTCGGAAGACCTCAGGCTGGATACTCCGGATAAGCTGAAAAAAGCACGCACAATGGTAAGTGATAACAATTATGAAAATCTCAAAACGCAGATTACAGATAATGTAAATCTTTGCATGAACGAATTGGTAGACCTGACCCACAGCCGCCAGGAAAAAGCTTCTGCAGTATTTGAACGCTTATATTGGGCACAAGAGCTGGGATGTTTTCTGTTGCTTCTGTTCCTGCTCATAAACAGTGCTATGATCCGCAAGCTGATCGTCAGACCGCTGATCTGCTACAACAAACATATCGCGAAAGATGAACTCATTCCTCCAAGCGGAGCTACTGAACTTCAGGCACTCGCTGAAACATACAACAATGTTTTTCAAGAAAATCTGGAAACGCAGAAGCTCATCCGGCATGAGGCGGAACATGACGCACTGACTGATCTTCTCAACCGGGGATCTTTCGATAAGCTCCTCCTGCTGTACCACAAGGGCCAGATGCCATTTGCACTGATTCTTGCAGACATTGACGATTTCAAATCTTTCAATGATACTTATGGACATGCAGTTGGCGATGAGGTCATCAAAAGAGTCGCATATCAGTTGAAATCGTCTTTTCGAAGCACTGACTATATTTTCCGCATTGGCGGCGATGAGTTTGCGATCATCATGGTTGATGTCCCATCCAGTCTCAAGCCAACAGTAAAGGAAAAGCTCTGCATATTGAAAGAAAACCTTCTACAGACGGAAAACTCTCTTCCTCCCGTTACATTAAGTATTGGCGTTGCATTTTCTGATCAGGAAACACCTGCGCAGACACTCTTTGAAGCCGCTGATGAAGCTCTCTATTATACTAAAAATCACGGAAAAAACGGTGGTAGCTTTTATGACTCTTTCGTAGAAGAACCAACCCACTGATTCATTTTCGCCGATGATTTTCTTTTTTTCCAAAAGAAACGATGAAATCGTTCAATCAAAAGCGTGTTGAAACGAATATCCTCTTGTACTTTTGTACAATATATTTTATAATATTTGTAATACATTACAAACACAAAGTCAAAAAAACATGATAAAATATATACAAAACAGGAGGATAACCGATGGCGCTGACAGTTCGTGATCTAACCAAACTACAATGTTTCCAACATTTGACACTGGTGTCCGGAAAATCAGGCCTTGAAAACAAGGTATCCGGTATGGGTATTCTGGATTATGAATTAATGCCGGAATTTATCGACGACTTTTTACAGACTTTTACACCCGGCGATTTTGTGTTATGCAGTTTTCTTTACCAGTACTGCACTAACCGTCCGGAAGAGATTCTGCCAATGGTCAAGGCACTTTACAGTTATGGAGCTGCGGGGATTGGATTTAAGGCAATCTTATATCCCACCCTTCCGGAAGAAGTACTGAACTTTGCAGATGAGAAAAAGTTTCCTGTTTTCCAATTTGGAAAAGATACCTATTACGAAAATCTGGTCTATGAAATCACGGATGCACTGCAGACG
>CAKQVC010000258.1 GCA_934277655.1 uncultured Clostridia bacterium | reverse complement strand
GATGTTAAGCACGCTACAGTAAGCGAACATATTTCAAATATTCTTGCTTCAGGAGAACTGGATGAGACTTCTGTCGGATATCGAGTTAATTCTAAAAGAGGTATAGCTTTCAGAAAATAGGCAAATAGATTACTTACGAAGAGTGTGTTCAGATGGTTGGTCAGATGAAAGATTCTTTACATTTTTCATATAATCATGCCAACAAAACGAAAGGAAGTAATGAACATGGACATGATTACACTGAAAAATGCTCAGAAGAGCTAAGGTATCCATAAGGTGTTGAAAGATGTTAACCTGAATATCCGTCAGGGAGAAATCTACGGACTGGTTGGAAAAAATGGATTTGTCGTTCCGAACATGGTTAAGGAGCGCATACGTTCCTATGAACTTTCTGACTTTACAAAGCAGAATGAGAAGGAGATAAAAAAGCTTTTGAAGTGAGGCAGAAGGCTGATGGGAATAAAATATTCAGCATGGAAAAGCAGATTGGCAGTTATCGTTACCAAGACAATCTGGGGGAGCAGAATGTACAACCCACACAGTCTGTAAGTCTTGCAGTGATATAGAAAATAGGATATAATAGACAGCAGAGGATTGTTCAGTGCGAAAAGCAGACGAGCATGACGATATAAGTTTTCATAGATTTGATAGAAACGTGGAGGAAAAGATGGAGAACAATAAACGTCCGGAAACAATGGAACGTATTACGACCCCGGCACTGGCTGAGGCATTTATTGAAGAACAGGTTGCGCAAATTCGCGCGCAGGTAGGTGATAAGAAGGTGTTGCTGGCACTGTCCGGAGGGGTAGATTCCTCGGTAGTAGCGGCTTTGCTGATTCGTGCAATCGGACAGCAGCTGGTATGCGTACATGTCAACCATGGACTGCTCCGCAAAGGAGAACCGGAACAGGTCGTTGAGGTATTCCGCAACCAGATGAATGCAAACTTGGTTTATGTAGATGCTATTGACCGTTTTCTGGATAAGCTGGAAGGTGTGGAAGAACCGGAAAAGAAGAGAAAAATCATCGGTGCAGAGTTTATCCGTGTGTTTGAAGAGGAAGCTCGCAAACTGGAAGGTATCGAATTTCTGGCGCAGGGAACCATCTATCCGGACATCCTGGAAAGTGACGGCGTGAAGGCTCATCACAATGTAGGCGGTCTGCCGGAAGACATGCAGTTTGAACTGGTAGAACCGGTAAAACTTTTATATAAGGATGAAGTCAGAGTGGTCGGAAAAGCTCTTGGTCTGCCGGATAACATGGTATATCGTCAGCCGTTCCCGGGTCCGGGCTTAGGCGTAAGATGTACCGGAGCCATTACCAGAGACAGACTGGAAGCAGTTAGAGAAGCAGATGCCATCGTCAGAGAAGAAATTGGCAAGCTGAATCCAGTGCCATGGCAGTATTTTGTTGCAATTCCGGATCTCAAATCGACTGGGGTAAAGGATGGCAAGCGCTACATGGGATGGGCTGCAATTATCCGTGCCATTGATACGGTAGATGCAGTAACCGCGAAATCCGTTGAAATCCCATTCAGCATGTTGAGTACCATCCGTGATCGAATCATTGCAGAAGTACCGGGAGTCAACCGAGTGCTCTGGGATATTTCGGACAAACCTGTCTCAACCATCGAGTGGGAATAACTTTGAGCTATTGCAATCGAGCAGGAATGAAAATGTTTTCTGCTCGATTCTTTATGTTTCACATCTTTACATTTTTGTATTTCGCAACACCTGCCTCAATTCTTAAAAACAGCCGGAAAACAAGTCGTGTACGCCGAATGTTAACATGCATTGCTTGCGGCAACGGTCATCTGCGACATATGATAATGCCATGAAAGCAAGGAGGTACACATATGCTTGGAGAAAACATCAAAATATTAAGAAAAGAAAAAGGCTATTCGCAGGAGACGCTGGCGGCGCAGCTGCATGTGGTCAGACAAACCGTATCCAAATGGGAAAAAGGAATTTCCGTGCCGGACGCTCAGATGCTGAATCAGATCGCCGAACTTTTAGAAGTACCGGTCAGTACGTTACTGGGAGACACTGTTCTTTCGCAAAATCAGTCTTCGCAGGAAGATTCTCGGTATGCAGAGATTGCCAAGCAGCTGGCGGTACTCAACGATCAGCTGGCAGAACAGAGCAGCCGGAAACGAAGAAATTTCAGAAGAGGGGTAGTTACCATAGTCGCTGTATTATTTTTATTCTTCGCTGTATACCTTGCCACTTTTATTATCTACGGCACAGTGAAGGACATGAATCAGGAACTTTCAACAACAAGCTTGACCTGTACTTTGAACGATGAGACCTATCTTTATGATATTACGTACAATCAGGATTATCAGATCATTTCAGCCGGTGGAGACAGCTGGATCGCAGACCATGTACAGACAGAAAAGTATGAGGATGCCAATGTGCTGATCGCACAGATACAGGACTATTTTACGGACAGAGGCGGAACCTGCAAGATCAAGCTGATAGACGGCAGCCATGCAGCAACAGAGCAGGTAAAACGTATTGATGACGACGAGTAGTGGTGGGATGAAGGAAAGCAGCCATCAGCGACAGTTTTCAGATTTTTTATACCTTTAGAGGCAGGCAGCTGGCAGGCAGCGGTTTTGAAGATAAAAAAAGAAAAATAATCTGGTTGTTAAGTGCGAAAATTCATGGTAAGCTAATCATAGCAATCAACAAACATGGGAGGACATGAGAACATTATGACAGAATTACTGGCTCCGGCAGGAAATATGGAGGCACTGCGGGCGGCAGTCGCAAATGGCTGCGATGCGGTCTATTTAGGCATGCAGAAATTCGGTGCGCGGGCGTACTCTTGCAATTTTGATGAGGAAACACTGCCGGAGGCGGTTCGCTATGCACACCTGCGGGATGTGAAAATCTATGTGACGATGAATACCATCGTGTTTGAAGAGGAACTTGAGGACATGCACAAGCAGCTTGCATTCCTGAATGAAATCGGAGTAGATGGAGTCATTGTACAGGACATGGCAGTGTTCGACTATATTGTAAAACACTTTCCGGAAATGGAGGCACACTGTTCGACACAGATGGGCATTGACGATCTGGAAGGTACTCTTTTTTGGAAAAAACAGGGTGCAAAACGGGTGGTAC
>CAKQVC010000257.1 GCA_934277655.1 uncultured Clostridia bacterium | reverse complement strand
CAGTAAGGCATATGCACTGTAAAAAGACGGAATTGCGTCGCTGAAAGAATACAAAGAATACTTAAGAAAAACGGTGGAGGAATACAGATGAAAAAGAAATCAATGCTCAAAGAAGAAATATTGAATCCCGATCAGATCATGACCCCATACCAGGGGCAAGATATCAATCCAGATCTAACATTTGATCTGCCGTGGCTTTTAAATGCCATTCAAGAGGCGGCAAAAACCGGAATTTGTGAGGATGGAACGTATTGGCGGGCTTCTTATACTCCGGAGGATAAGGCAGTTGTACAGCTGCTGGATACTTATATGAAAGAGGCTGGAATGGAAACTTTCTTTGATGCTGTCGGGAATCTGCATGGAGTGCTGAAAGGCAGATCTGATTATACTGTTATGACCGGATCACACCGGGATACTGTACGTGGCGGTGGAAAATATGATGGCATACTTGGCATTCTTGCCGGGATCTGTGCGGCAGGCGGGCTGTATCAAGAATATGGGAAGCCGGAACATTCTCTGGAAGTCGTAGCAACGGTTGAAGAAGAAAGCAGCAGGTTTACGGCATCCAATTATATCGGAAGCTGTAATCTTGCCGGAATCATGCCGGCCTCTGCTTTTGCCATAACCGATGCAGATGGCATTACGATTCAGGATGCAGCCGTTGCAGCGGGGTATCAGGGAATGCCGCCTGACAAAATCAGAAAAGATATTCTCCATTTCGTGGAGCTTCATATAGAACAGGGCGGTGTTCTGGAAGCAGAAAAGAAGCAGATTGGCATCGTAACTTCGATTGTGGGACAGTGGGGCGGTTCCGTTATCTTTTATGGAAAACAGAATCATGCAGGAACAACACCGATGAAAATGCGGCGGGATCCTGTACCGGTGATGACTGCTTTTATTCATGATATTTTTCGCAGGGTAAAGCCTCATGAAGAGGAAATGGTAGCAACGATCGGTAAGATTGAGTTAAAACCAGGAAATGCGAATGTCATTCCGGAACAAGCATCTTTTACCTTTGACATTCGTTCTGCACGCGATGTGCTGGGAAGCAGGGCAATGCAGATGCTGGAAGAACTGAAAGAAAAGTACAGCAAAGACGTTACAATCGAAATTGTACCGGCGTGGGAGGATACACCGATTCTGCTGGACGGAGAAGGCATCAGAGAAATCGAGGAACTTTGCAAGGTAAATGGACTGCAGTATAAGATTATGACCAGCGGAGCCGGGCATGACTCGCAGAATATGGCACAGAGTTATCCAACTAATGTTATTTTCGTACCAAGTGAAGGTGGGATCAGTCATGATGAAAGGGAATTTACCAAGCCGGAAGATCTTGATGCAGGACTGACGATCCTTTCCTCATACTTAAAGAAATTGTGCTGGGATGGGGATGTAGCCAGAAGAATGCCGGAAGCGGAAGAATCCGTATCTGTTTAAAAAGAATGCATGGGCATAGCCAATCGAAAATCCAATAAAATTTACATGAAAATGATAGAAACAAAGAAAAGAAAGGAATTGTTGAAACAATATGCTTTTTTTAGAATACCCGAAATGTTCCACCTGCCGCAAAGCCAAGGCATGGCTGGACGAACATCAGATCCCCTATACGGATCGTCATATTGTCGAGGAGAATCCGGTAGTTGAAGAGTTGAAAGCATGGCATCAGATGAGCGGAATTCCGCTGAAAAAATTTTTCAATACCAGTGGGATGCTGTATAAAGAACTGAATCTGAAGGCCAAGCTTCCAGCTATGAGCGAGGAGGAACAATATGCACTGCTGGCGACCAACGGCATGCTGGTAAAACGCCCATTGCTTATCGACGGCGAAAAAATTTTGATTGGATTTAAAGAAAAAGAATGGGAGGCACTGCTCGATGAATAAAGGGCAGGAGCAGAGTCAGACAATTCAACTGGAGCTAAAAGCTTCCATAGAGAAAGAAGGAGTTGTTTTATATGAGAAAGTTTGAGAACTTAAGATTGATGACAATAATCGTCATGGTTATGGCACTGTTTTTTACCTCAACAGCAGGTGCATCCGCAGCAGTGGTTAAACTGAACAAGACAAAACTGACTTTAGATCCCGGCAAGACCGCAACCTTGAAACTGGTAAACACCAAACAGCAGATTGCATGGAGTTCTGCGAAGAAGTCAGTTGCAACAGTCTCTTCCAAAGGAAAAGTGACAGCGAAGAAACCAGGGACAACAACGATCACGGCGAAAGTAAAAGGCAAGAAATATACTTGTAAAGTAACAGTAAGAAATTATCCTCTTGGATCTTTTGAAAATCCGGCGATTGCATCGAAAGGGGTAACGCTTGAAGAACCTCTGCAGACGGATAATTCCGGCGGGAAATATGCGTTCCAGGTAACCAATGTTTATCGTGGCGAAAACGCACTGAATAAAATTAAAAATGACAATTTAATGCAGTGGTATGACTTTAATCAAACGGATTATGAAAAATATACCGCGGCGGGTAAAGTACTTGTTTTAATGGAAGCCAAAGCAGAATATCTGACTCCCGCCGGCAAGAAAGTGCTGGGCGGCATAGTAGGAATTGCATCGCATCTTGATACCAAGACAGCGAAAGTGTTGAAAGGGAATACGCCATTGATCCTTAACACGTCGAACATTTCCTACGGAGAAGAAAAAATATTCTATTATGCCGCATATTTTCCGAAAAATTTAACATCTTATGTAGATCGCTATCATCCGGCAAACGGAAAGACCAAGTATGGAACCTATTCCTATTATGTCCGCTTTGATTTACAGGAAACAGCAGGAGAAAATGCTTAATGAATATCGAATGGAAACACTTATTTTCAGATATTACCTTGATCCGGGAAAAGCTGTATTACCAGGAGGGAAGAATTGATTGAATTATTGTAAACTTTGATTTGTAGACAGCATTTTAACTGCAGAAAGAAGGTTCTGTACATACAGATTCTATTTCATACATTGCAAAATTCTGTTAAAACTTTATTTTACAAAAATCTCATTGAAATCAGTCGATTCAGGGTGTATAATAACTTGACTGGATATGTTAATCTATTTATAAATATGAAAATATACGGAGGATAATAATGAAAGTTTTAGTAATCAACTGCGGCAGCTCTTCATTAAAGTATCAGGTTTT
>CAKQVC010000256.1 GCA_934277655.1 uncultured Clostridia bacterium | reverse complement strand
CAGAGTGCGGAATAACACATCTTTAATCGTAACGATATTGACCGGCGTGTTGATGTCGTAGTTGGTATCAAAAAGAGCGTTATATAACTCTATCAGGTTTTCTTTTTCCTGAAAGACTGTGACAAACACGCTGTCTTTATAGGTTCTCTCCAGCTCAGCAGCTGGTTTCTTTTTTTCCTTATCCGTTATATTCCCCATATTTTCATTCTCCTTGTCCGATATTTCATATCATCATTTTACATTTAATGTATTTAATTACATGTTACCCCTTGTTACTCATTTTGTCAATATATGCTTTAATTTTCTTTTATTTCCATTTTAAGTTATGGTAGTAGTTCATATTTCATCAATGAGTCACTTCGCAACTGCAGCGCCATACAATTGTATACCAGATTTCCCCATTTTCATATGCACGCATTGTTTTTTCCATGTCTGAGCCCTGATCGTATCAAAAGATCACATACCAAAGATTTCCTTTTTTTGCATACTCTCTACCCTATAGAGCTAATCCTCTCAAAAAGAGTAGTGGCATATTTCTATTGGCTGAAGAAATTTGAGAACGCAAGGCTCAAAATGGCAAATAAAGTTGTCATTACTGGGATTTAATTGTAAAAAATACCATAAAGCAGCACTAATTTCGAATAATCCTGTACATTGTACGGCTTTAAGGAGAAAAACGCACTACTCAAATAAACCGTTAGCACTTAAAGAGTAGACATTATTCATATTTGGTATTATTTTCCACACCAAAAGCCATGGTTTCAGCTTTTATTCCCATTCTGCACCTCATGTATGTTACACCATTCTCGCTCTTTCATGAACGATAGAAACCAACTATTCCTCAGATGCCTCGGACGAAAACATTTTGCACGAAAAAAAGAGCTGTACTTGTGCTATCGTCAATCCATTTGTTCTACTATATAAAAAAAGAGGTACAGCTCCTTGTTTCAGAGTGCACCTCATATAACCGTTTTCATTAAATTATAGTTTATTCTTCAATTGCATCTGTTGCATCTGTCGTTTCTGGCTCTGCTTCTGATCCCTCAGCTTCCGCACTTTCTTCCTCGGTCTCAACTGCATTATCTATATCGCCCTCTTCGTAAGCAGTCATTTCAGCAGGCACTGCTTCATCATTTGCAGGTACATTCTCATTACGGTTGTAAGTAATCAGGTCTTCTGCAATTTCGTGAGCAGCAATGGATACCGGCTTGTCAATGTCCACATCAGTTAAAATCGGTTTGCCATCAATAATATCTCTGGCACGCTTTGCAGCTAAAATTACCAGTGTGTATCGGCTGTCCGCTTTTTTTCTGATTTCATTAATGGATGGATATAACATTATTTTTCCTCCTTATACTTTTCAACTAATTGCTCTGCGGTAATGGTTACCTTGGAATGTTCTGCAATGACAATAGATTTTACCCTTGATGCCGCCTCTTCCAGATCGCCGTTTACAACGCAGTAATCATATTTTTCAATGAAAGAAAGTTCTTTCAGTGTTTCTCCAAGCCGCATTTCGATGGCTTCAGCTGTTTCTGTTCCACGTCCGGTCAGCCGCTTTCTCAGTTCTGACATGGACGGCGGAAGAATAAAGATAAACACTCCGTCAGGATAATTTTCTTTTACCTTCAATGCTCCCTGTATATCGATTTCGAGAATCACATCAATTCCCTGGCTCAATTTTTCAAGAACTGGCTCTTTCGGTGTACCATAACGATTACCATACACCTGTGCATGCTCTAAAAATCCGTCCTTTTCAATCCTGTCCACAAATTCTTCTTCTGAAACGAAGTAATAATGTATCCCATGGATTTCTCCTTCACGCGGTGCTCTGGTTGTCATGGAAATTGAAAGCTGTAAATCTGTTTCTTCCAGTAAGCGCTTACAGATTGTTCCTTTTCCTGCACCGGAAGGTCCGGATAATATAAATAACTTGCCTGAATGATTATGTTCTAAAATCATGAAAAACTCCTGCTAACTTTTTCTCTCTTAATTCAAATCTTGAATTAATATTTTATCACAAAGCAGGCATTGTTTCAAGCCATTATTCAAAGGAAGTCTGAATATTTTCACAGTTTTCTCTATATTTGTGTTTATTTGTGCTCCTTCGAGCAATCTGCTACAGCAATGTTGCCCTTATTGTTCCTATTTGTTCTTATATATATTTAGCTATGTCTGTTTTGCATCTTTCTAAATAGGAAAATCCAAAAACGGAGTCGGTTCTGTGGATACATCATAAAAATGCCACCACTCCCCATCGTAATGCTTAAATCCGACACTTTCCATAACTTTTCTCATATACATCGCATTCTTTCTACCTTCTTCTGGTGTATCTTCGCAGCTCAGGCTGGCCCTCTCCGTCAAATCGTCAAACTCAGTCGGCATCAGAATGTCTTTGCCGTTCATGTCCGTAAGGGTAATGTCCACGCAGAGCCCGTTCATATGGGTCGGCCGGAAAGTTTTGAGCTTGCTCATATCTGGTGGCATTGCCACATAATTATTGTCCGGGAGCACATCCCAGAACTTCTGCTGAGCACGGATTGGTCTGTACGCATCCCATATTTTTACCCGGTATCCATCTTTCTTAAAAATATTTCTTGCCTCGATTAAAATTTTCGCTGTGTGGCGATCCATCCAGCATTCTCCGGACTCATAAATCTGCCTCCCGGTAAAATTATCTGCTGTCGCATATTTCAGATCAATAATAAAATCATCATCAATCTCTTTCAGTTTCACTAAATTTCCCTGCTCGCAGCTTGCCTTGCCTGTCTCCATTTTCTGTTTCTCCTGCATTTCTGATTTTTCTCTGAATACTTTTTTCTTTTTTAGAACCCTTTCTTTTCTGTTGGCTTCAATATCAGCTAGTTACTCAATATTCTGCACCTGTTCACGGATTTTTTCAATTTCACTCTTGATATCCAGCATGTGCCCAGTGATCACAATATCATTAGCTTTCGAGCCGATGGTGTTCGCCTCCCGGTTCATTTCCTGAACTAAGAAGTCAAGTTTCTTGCCATCCGGCTGCGTACTGTTTGTAATAATAGATGCCAACTGCACCAGATGGCTGTTTAATCGTGTAATTTCTTCATCAATTGCACATTTATCCGCAAAAATTGCTGCTTCTACCAAAATCCGATCCTCCGGAACTTCGACTGCACCATCTAGCAGCT
>CAKQVC010000255.1 GCA_934277655.1 uncultured Clostridia bacterium | reverse complement strand
GGATTTAGTAACAGAAAAATCCGGTGGAGCTATCACATTCAAGGATTACTGGAGTGCATCCTTAGGTGTTGCAACTTCCAACCTTGATACGATCGGACAGGGTATCGCAGATGTAGGTACGGTATGTACCCTTTACACTCCGACACAGCTTCCGCTTTCCCAGATCACTTACTGCGTACCATTCGCACCGGACGATGTAGAAATGGCATCCCAGCTGATGTACAAGATTTCTGAAAAATATCCGGAATTCTACGCAGAATACGAAAAGAACAATGTAAAGTGCCTGGCATGGAAGGGTAACGAACCGTACAAGTTGTACTCAAAGAAAGGCTTCAAATCTGTAAGCGATCTGAAGGGCAAGAACATCACTCTTGGCGGCGTATATTATGTTCCTTGGTTTGAAAGTGTTGGAGCAGTTCCGGTATCTGCACCGGCTGCAGACTTATATCAGACAGTAAAGAACAATCTGGCTGTAGGCTCTTTCGTATATGACAGTATTTACTGCGATTACAAGCTTTATGAAGTAGAAGCAAATTGCCTGGAAGTTGGTCTTGGAGCAAGAAACTGCGATACGATCGCATTCAACAAGACAAAGTGGGATTCTCTGGACGAAAAGACACAGGCACTTCTGCAGGAGTGTGCTGACGAAGCTATGGGTAACTTCCATGACTGGGAAAACGAACAGATGGAAGCATGGACACAGGAAATGAAGGATAACAATGTTGAATTCGCAACATTATCCGATGCTGATAAGGAATCCTGGGCTAAGACAGCTTTAGAATATCAGGATACGCTGCAGTCTTGGATCGATGATGCTACGAAAGCTGGCTACGATGGAGCAGCTATCATGTCCGATTACTTAAAGATTGGTGAAGAGCTGGGATATGAATGGCATTTCGATACAAGCAAGTACATCAAATAATCAATAATTAAAAATATGTTATATTACAATACATCAAAATAAGTTGTACTGCATCATGCAGAATTTGTATCAGTAATTATCACTGACTTTAAGTTTTAAGAAGATCGTGCCATGCACGAAATACAAGTGAGAGCGTCAGCCGGAGCTCTTACCGGCTGACGGGTCTCTCCTTTGAAGGAGATCGTAGATTATGTTAAAAAACGGCAAACCGCTTTATGAGATAACGCGTAAATTGATGAAATTTGCAGCATACATCAGTATTGCAGTCGTTGTTTTCAATCTTGTTCTGCTGTGTGCCAACGTATTTATGCGGTATATCTTTGATTCCCCAATCAAAGGTACATCAGAAATCGTGACGATGATGATGGCCTGGGTTGCTTATATGGGAATGGCATATACACTGTTAAACGGAAAGCACATGCAGCTTGAGGCATTATATGAAAAACTGCAGGGAAAAGCAAAGCATATTGCAAGCTTTCTTATCTACCTGCTGGCAACTATTTTATTCTTGTTCTTTGTAAAAGCGTCCTTCGATGTCTTCTGGCAGTCCTGGACGATCAAAGAAGAGTCTGTAGCGTCCGTTACCGTATATGTATTTATCGGTAAACTGGGTACTTTTGTAGGATGGGTTCTTCTGGCAGTCCAGGCAATTCTGATGACAGTTTATTCGGCACTTGGAGTTGTAGACCCTGAAAAGTATGAAGCGATCGGTGCATTTACAGAAATCCCTGATGAAAAAGCACTGGAGCAGCTGTTAAATGATGAAGTCATGAACAGAGCTTCGGAGAATGGGGGAGATAAATTAAAAGAATCAGAAAAAGGCGGTGATCAAGCATGAACACATTAGTAATAGCTGTAATAGGAATGGCAGCACTCATTGCCTTGGTACTGGCAGGTGTCCACATTGCGGTGGCACTGGGTACAGTCGGATTCTTCGGACTGGTTGCCTGTCTGGGCTTTTCACAGGCACTTTCCATGGTCGGCATTGTTGGATATCAGAGTATTGCCACTTTCGATTACTCGGTAATCCCATTGTTTATCCTGATGGGTATGTTGGCAACGGCCATCGGTATCAGTGCAGAAAGCTATGATACCCTGGCGAAGTGGCTGGGCAAGATGCCGGGAGGTCTGGGTGTTGCGACAACACTGGGATGTACGGCTTTCGGAGCTTTAAACGGATCCGCACTGGTTACAGCATCAGTTTT
Organism: uncultured Clostridia bacterium; assembly: GCA_934277655.1. Lineage (GTDB taxonomy): Bacteria > Bacillota > Clostridia > Peptostreptococcales > Anaerovoracaceae > CAG-238. The sequence continues at coordinate 1,076 of CAKQVC010000255.1, read as the reverse complement.
CGCGAAAGTATCCGCACCGGAAATGATCCGCTACGGTTATAATAAAAACCTGACTTACGGCATGATCGCTGCTTCCGGAAACATCGGACAATTGATTCCGCCAAGCATTATGATCGTCATTTATGGAGCTTTATCTGGAGACTCCATCGGCAGACTTCTGATGGCAGCCATCTCTCCGGGGCTGGCTTTGGCAATCGGATTTTCAGCACTTACGGTAGCTATTGCTATTGCAAGACCAAGCGTATTCCCGAGAGTAAAACAAAACTACACGATGAAGGAAAAACTGGTTTCCCTGAAGAACCTGATTCCGGTTGCAATCGTTGCACTGGTGGTTATCGGAGGTATCTTCTCCGGCATGTTCTCTTCATCAGAAGCCGGTGCGATAGGTGCTCTGGTATTCTTGGTCATGGCAGTTATCAAGAAAACACCGTTTAAGAAAGTATGCGAAGCTTTCCTGGACACTATGGAAAACGCAGCAATGCTGTTCTTGATTCTGGCATGCTCTGCAATGTTTGCAAAGTTCATGACAGTATCCGGTCTGGCGCCTAAGATTACGACATTAGTTACAGGTTCCAACCTGAGCCCGAGTCTGTTCCTCATCGGCGCAGTCGTTATCTTCGTATTCCTGGGATGCTTCATCGACGCATACTCCAGTATCGCATTAACGATCCCGCTGTTCTACCCTGCAGCTGTTGCACTGGGAATCGACCCGATCCAATTCGATATGGTCTGCATCCTGGCACTGCACATGGGTGGTCTGACTCCTCCGGTAGGTCTGTGCGTTTACTCTGTAAAAGCAGTAACGCCTCCGGGAACGGATGTTATCGGTATCTTTAAAGGTGCGATGCCGTACCTGCTGATGATGGTTATCATTACGCTGTTATTCGTATTTATACCAGGTTTATCCACATTTATTCCAGACGCCATGATGGGTTAGGAAAAGTGTTGATAATATAAAATCAATATAACATCAGTTTAATTGCTCGGAAAAGCAGCCCAAAACAAAAGCTGCTTCCGGGCTGGGAAAAAGACCGGTGTGGGAAAATTTTGCAAAGAAAAACTTTCTCAAGCATCGG
>CAKQVC010000254.1 GCA_934277655.1 uncultured Clostridia bacterium | reverse complement strand
GTCTGCGGATTTCTTCCTTGACCGCTGCCACCAGGGCGTCCCGGATCTGCACATCACACAGCACATAATCCGGTGCCACGCAGGTCTGCCCGCAGTTGAGATATTTGCCGAAAACAATCCGCCGTGCCGCCAGTTCAAGATCCGCCGAACGCTCCACGATGCATGGACTTTTGCCGCCCAGTTCCAGCACAACCGGAGTCAGATGCTCCGCTGCATGCCGAAGTACTTCCTTTCCAACGGCCTGGCTGCCTGTAAAAAAGATGAAATCGAATTTTTTCCCAAGAAGTGCCGCATTTTCTGCCCTGCCTCCGGTCACAACCGCCACATATTCCGGCGCAAAACAGCTATCCACGATTTTTTTTATCACGTCCGCAGCGTTCGGTGCGTAGGCACTTGGCTTGAGAACCGCCGTATTTCCCGCTGCAATAGCATCAACCAGCGGTTCCAGCGTCAGAAGGAACGGATAATTCCATGGACTCATAATCAGTACATTTCCGTAAGGCATAGGCTGGCGGAAGCTTCTGGATGGGAATTGTGCCAGCGGAGTTCTGACTGTCTTTGGTCTTGCAAACTTTTTTAAATGTTTCCGCATGTAAGTGATCTCAGTAAGCAGCATTCCTGTTTCGCACATATAAGACTCGAAACTGCTTTTTCCAAGATCTGCTTTCAGTGCCTGATTGATTTCCGGCTCGAAGCGGCAAACGGCATCATAAAGTTTTTTCAGATTTGCCTTCCGAAATTCCAGATCAAAGGTCTTGCCGCTTTTAAAAAAATTCCTCTGCCGAAGCAGCAAGTCGTCTATATTTTCATAATTCTCATATTTTTCATTTTCGCTCATTTTTCTCTCCTACAGACTTGTGTCGATAAGTTTCTCTTTGAGATGGGTTTATTGAATCGGTTATAATATTATTATAGCATGAACCCAATATTTCAGGAGAGAAAATGCGAATATCAACATCTGAATTTTTCCATCTACTTTTTAATGTAAAAGTCCGCATGGTCATTTTTTTAGCAAAGCAAAAAAAGCAGCACCCCGGCGGTAATCTATTTCCGTCAAGATGCTGCTCTCTCATAGGTTTAGGTTTAAAATTATGTTTAAATCATGTAATTATTCACGTACAATTCCCTCTGCTGGTCTAAGAGATCCTGCAATGTGATTCCCTCAAGATACTCATTGATAACCTTTTGAAGCCCCTTCCACATCGGAAGTGTACTACAAAACTCACTTCTGTCACAGTTTACAGATGGACCTTCTAAGCAGGCTACCGGTGCGAGACTTCCCTCCGTCAGTTCTAAAATATCCTTGATCGTATAGTCCATTGGAAGTTTTGCCAGTCTGTAACCACCTTGATAGCCACGGCTGGTCTGTAAAAAATCTGACCTGTTCAAGATCGGCACGATCTGCTCCAGATATTTTTTTGAAATTCTTTGGCGTTTGGCAATATCTTTTAAGGCCACATACCCTTCTCCCTGATGTTCTGCCAAATCGATCATCATGCGGAGCGCATACCGCCCTTTCGTTGAAATTTTCATCTGCTTTACCTATTTTTATTCTGCAAACATTGGTGTGGACAGATAACGTTCACCAGTATCCGGAAGCAGTGCTACAATCACTTTACCCTTGTTTTCCGGACGTTTTGCCAGTTCTGCTGCTGCAAATGCTGCTGCGCCGGAAGAAATACCTACCAGTACGCCACCTTTTCTTGCAAGCTTGCGGCCGGTTGCGAATGCGTCATCGTTTTCGACTGCGATGATCTCATCATAAATATCTGTATTTAATGTTTCAGGAACGAAACCTGCACCGATACCCTGGATTTTGTGAGGTCCCGGAGTTCCCTTAGAAAGCACCGGGGATCCTGCAGGTTCTACTGCCACAACTTTTACATCCGGGTTCTGGCTCTTCAGATATTCACCTACTCCGGAAAGCGTGCCGCCTGTGCCGACACCTGCTACGAAAATGTCAACTTTGCCTTCAGTGTCGTTCCAGATTTCCGGACCTGTGGTTGCTTTGTGTACTGCAGGGTTTGCAGGGTTTGTAAACTGGCTCGGAATAAAGCTTCCCGGTGTTTCGTCAGCCAGCTGCTGTGCTTTTTCGATTGCACCTTTCATGCCCTTGCCTCCATCGGTAAGAACAAGTTCTGCACCATATGCTTTCAGCAGGTTACGACGTTCTACGCTCATTGTTTCCGGCATAGTCAGGATGATCTTATATCCACGGGATGCTGCTACAGAAGCAAGACCGATACCGGTGTTGCCGCTGGTCGGTTCGATGATGACTGCACCCGGTTTTAAAACTCCGGACTGTTCTGCATCGTCGATCATAGCTCTCGCAATTCTGTCTTTAACGCTACCTGCCGGATTGAAATATTCCAGCTTGCCGAGTACGGTTGCTCCAAGTTCCTCGTCTGCAACATAATTATTTAATTTCAGTAATGGGGTTCCGCCGATTAAATCTGTAATTTTTTCATAAACTTTCATGGTCATAATCTCCTTTTCATTTTTCATTTATATTTACGTTCTTTGATTTTCCGTTTTTCTTCGCAAAACATTCCGTCTCCGTTTTCATCGTCTGATCGGGGTCTGCTTTGTTCTGGCATTTTTTCTCTGGCTTATTCAGCTCTGCTGTCTTTTATCATCTGCGTTCCGTCCCAACATCGGAAACCGCTGTAATACTCTTTCATTCCGTTCGCTCCTTTTTAAACGGCTAACATTGCCTATCTGTTTTGTAGGTTTATAATAGCACCCTTAACCTATCTTGTCAATAGGTTTTTAGTATTATGTTTTTAAATTTTTTCGCTGGTCTTTTATCCCATTTTTTGTATAATCTCTACCCTTTCAAACTAAAACAACCTACTTCTTCTCGCTCACGCCACGTAAGCGTTGGATTTTCAGCACTTTCACTATCCGTCCAACATTTTTCAAAAATCGATGACTCCCTGTATTTTTTTCGACGGATGTATGCCCGCCGATCCGCATCCTGTCTGAAGTAAAAAATGCCTACCCTCCGCTTCTTTTTTAGTGCAGAGAGTAGACATTATGCAGTTTTTTCTATATTTTCCCTTTTCGTATCAAGTCTGCCGCAGCCATGCCGAAACCCGCGTTATCGTACTACCTTACAGATCAAAGACAATCTTCTTCGTTTCCGTATCCATCTTGCAGATGGCATGCATCGGCAGGCTGATCATCGGAGTCCCATGTCCGGACTGGATATTATACATTACCGGTAT
>CAKQVC010000253.1 GCA_934277655.1 uncultured Clostridia bacterium | reverse complement strand
GTTCCATGAATGCGAGCATATTTGCGAAGCATGAATGGCAAAACAGACCTTATGCTACAGTTCCCCAACTTCAAGCTGGTTAGGAACTGGTCGTATCAATGGTTCTGCTGCATGAATGCGAGCGTGTTTGCGAAGCATGAATGGCAAAACACCAGGGGGATAGAACATGAAAAACCTTAGTAAAAAACTGATAAGCCTGGTTCTGACCACCGCAATGATCGTCGGAATGACAGGTTGCACCACATATACAAACTTTAAAAATGCTTTCTTTTCAGACGGACCAGCCGCAACAGAAAGAACTGTTAAAATCGGAGTATTTGAGCCGACATCAGGGAAAAATAAAACAGAGGGAAAAGAAGAAGTCATGGGAATTGAACTGGCTCATGAAATTTATCCATCTGTTGTCGGCAAACAGGTCGAGCTTGTTTACGGGGATAACCAATCCGATATGTATGTCGGCGATACCGTTATCCAGGAAATGATCTCTGCAAGCCAGCCGACCCTTGTATTAGGAAGCTATGGCGAGACCCTTACACTGGTCGCAAGCAAGTATACAAAAAAGGCAGGGATCCCGGCAATTACTATTTCCAGTACAAATCCACTGATCACAGCAAACAACAATTACTATTTCAGTGCGACTTATACAGAGACTATGCAGGGGGATGCTCTGGCGAACTTTGCGGTCAATATGAAAAAAGACAGTGCAGCTACCGTAAAAGTCGAAAATGATGATACTACGACAGCAACGATCAAGCGTTTTACGAACCGCATGAAAAAACTGACCGAAAACAATCAGAGTGTAGTAGGTAATTTTACCTTATCGACACAGAATACGGATTATACTGATGTTATTGAACAGATCAGAGATTCGGGTGCACGGACAGTATTCTTGTCTGTTTCAGCAAAAACAGCGAAAGAATTCCTGACACAGGCAACCGACAACAATTTGACTCATGTGCTTTTTTTGGGAACACGAGAATGGAATGATGAGGATTTTCTGAAATTCGTCAGGGAAAATGGCAAGCTGAACGTGTCATATCCGACAGAACAGAGCCAGAATGCAGAAACTGCATTATCCAAAACATTCCTTGCTGCGTATAAAGAAAAGTACGGAGAGGATGCAGAACCATCAGAGCGTACGGCAGTGGCTTTTGATGCCTATATGGTCGCTATTACGGCTATTGAAAATGCAATGAATACAGTTAACGAGACTGATGCACAGACACTTCAGGAAAGTGCAGCTACCGAAGCAGAAGGAAAAGCAGTAGTTCAGGAGTGGAAAAAAGCAAGAGCCGAAGGTATTCCGACCGGCAGACAAATTAAAGAAGCATTAAACAAAATCGAGGGCTTTCAAGGTGCGTCCGGTGTGATTAATTATGACGGCAACAATGAGGCAACGAAAAGTATTACCATTGACTATATTGCAAATGGCAGGGATATGCCGGCATATATTGTGGAATAATAATTTCTGTAATGTTTGAAATTTCATTTCGATTTAAGAACGGTGCAAAAGGCACATGTCTTTTGAAAACCCAGAGACAGAAGTGCAGGCGGCTGCAGTGTTACTGCAATCGAAAGAAATATATATAAAATATAAAGAAAGAGAGAAAACACAGATGGAAGAAAAAATTCAGGATGCAATTGCACAGATCAGACCCTTTTTACAGAGAGATGGCGGAGATATTGAATTCGTAGAGTTGACAGCAGAAAACATCGTGAAAGTCAGACTGCAGGGACACTGTGCAGGATGCCCGGGTGCGCAGATGACGATCAAAGGTGTTGTTGAAAGAATTCTGAAAGAAAGCTATCCTGAAATTCAGGGCGTTGAAGCTGTATAGTGGCTGTATGTAGCAGCGGTCGGTAAGAAAAAATGGAATACGAAAAGATTTTAGAACAAAATAACGACCAGATGATCGAAGCACTGCAGGCAGTGCTTCGATTTTGTAGTGAGCAGACTGAACCGGTAACGACAGCAGAAGGAGAGGTGTACCCGTTCGGACAGGGCGTACAGGATGTATTTGAGAGCGTTCTGGCGCTGGGGCGTCAGATGGGGTTTGAAACCTTTGATGCAGATCATTACGGCGGTCATATTGAATGGAAGGGCACCGGCAAACCTGTCCTGAACGAAAACGGAGAAACTCTGCGTTATGAAGAACCTCGGGTTATGGCAATTCTGGGACATCTGGACGTGGTTCCTGCTGCCGGAGGCTGGACTTTCGACCCGTATGGGGGAGAAGTCAGAGATGGTATTATTTATGGAAGAGGAACTACCGATGATAAGGGACCGGTCATTTCCTGCCTCTTTGCGATGAAAGCGTTGAAAGACGCAGGATTCGTGCCACAAGATACCATTCGCCTGATTCTGGGACTTGATGAAGAAACCGGATGGGTCGGCATGGATCATTATTTCAGCCAGGTAGAAAAGCCGGATTACGGAATTACACCAGATGCGGATTTTCCGTTAGTAAACGGCGAAAAAGGAATCATGGTCTTTGAATTTGCAAAAAAGTTTGCAAAATCCCAGGTAAAGGGGCTGGAACTGCGTTCGCTCAAGGGAGGAACCGCCGCTAACAGTGTGCCGGATGCATGCCGGGCGGTTATACGCAATCAGAAAGACGCAGATTACAGTCAGATTAAAGAAATGGCAGCCAGCTTTCGTGAAAAGACCGGCTACAAGTTATATGCCAAAGGCATTGGAAAATCGTTGGAACTTACAGCGGCCGGAGTTAATGCCCATGGAGCGCAGCCCCATCTTGGTCTGAATGCAGTCTCTGTGATGATGCAATTTTTAGGCAAACTCAATTTTGTCAGTGACGATCAGAATGACTTTATCGCTTTTTATAACGACTATATTGGATTTAACCTCAATGGCGAAAAGCTGGGAATTGATTTTGAAGACGAAAAATCCGGCAAGCTTGTATTCAATGTGGGGGTAGCAGAAATGGATCCAGAAGCAGGTAAACTGACGATAAATGTCCGGTATCCTGTTACGATGACGGCAGAACCGGTTTATGAAGGATTTTCTGAAGTCCTGGAAAAATATGATTTTGGACTTGTAAAGATCAAAGATCAGCCGCCGATCTTCAAAGATACGGACAGCCCAATGGTAAAGCTTCTGGTAGACATTTATAGAAAACATACGGGAGACTATGAAACTGAGCCAATGGTGATCGGAGGCGGAACTTATGCAAGAGCTGCGGACAATATTCTGGCATATGGAGCAGCTTT